>JBFYSM010000300.1:0-11121 GCA_041301605.1 Chloroflexota bacterium
GCAGAGCTGCTGCTCCTCCTTCAGCAAGCTGCTTCTTCCACTTGCTCACAGCTGCTTCCGTAACGCCCAGATGTCGCGCAATTTCAGCCTGCGTCATTTCTCCAGCTTCCAGCAGTCGTACCCCTTCTGCTCGCCGTTCAGCCAGTTGTTCTCGTGTCAGCTTTTTCGGTTGCCATGTCATGCACCTATCTTAACCGATTTTTATGAATGTCAATAAATCAAACTTGTTTTCACCGAAAACCATATCATAGTATTTTTCAAAAATGTGCTTCTTTTGATTTGAAGCTTTTTCTGGAGACCCTTGTATAGCAAAAAGTATTTGCCCAAATTTTTCCATACTAATTTTATGAATGTATTCTTTGGTGGGTGAGAGACCAGTATCACCGATCTTTCTTGCGTAAATAATATTATGTTCGTCAAGATATTGCTCTATCTGAATTTGCTCAATACTCAGCGATTTCAAATCAATACTTGAAATTGCATTTTGACTATTCGTATATTCTGCAATTCTGTTTCTGACAGATCCCGTCGATGTCTTGAAAACACGAAGGAGAAGTTCACAGTTGGACAGATATAGGTGAATATTATCCTTGTCTTGTTGCTTGAAACTGTGCAAAGTTCGCAGTGTTTGTCCCCCATTTACCACTTGAAAGTCTTTTATAGTTATCTTGATTTTTTGCTTGGCATTTGTATCTTCAGATATTATGTCATTAGCCGTAAGGGTTAACCCGTTGTTATACATAAAGAATTTACTTGGCTCATCTCTGAGGGTTTTAGATAAATTCACATTAAATTTAGACTTTGTTATAAACCCTCGAACATTATCAAATAACAAGTTGTACTCCATTTCTGTTTCATATAGTTCGGAATAATCCTCCATCCTATAATTTTCCCTATAGGATTTGTTGTTGCAAGTTATTCTAATTAAGTCACTTGCGCTCAGTCGTATAACATAAGACTTTGACGATGAAAGACTATTTTCTGTAAATGGTAGTATAGAGTCTTTATCAACATGAATAACTGCATCAATAGGAGCAGGTCGTATTGACATTATTTTTGCCAAGCTATCGAGAGCCATTGGGACAACTTCAAGATCGTAAAGATCCTTCAACTGTCTAATTTCAGGTGTATTTACATCTATTTCTTTTGCCTCGTTGCTTACAACATATAGTCTTAGCTTCCAGATTTCATTACTTTTAATTTCATTGATAATTTCTTTTGAAAAGTCACCAAGCTTCCCGGTTAGATCACTTGTATCCCCGGTAATAATTGCATTTGTAAATTTAGTTGTCAAGAAAGTCTCGTTCACACTTTGCTGCCTGTCGTTGAACGACTCTCTGAACTTAAAATTAAAGAGGTTTATATACTTTTCTTCATCATCTATGAATACGGCGTCAACTCCCCAATCTTCATCTTTGCAATCAAATGCAACTGAATTAAACTCTTGATCACAGATGAGGGGAAGAATATCAGAAATATCTTTGATACCGCAAACGGACTCTAGAACGAACAGATAGAATCCGAATCTCTCTTTATGCTTCTCGGTTGGGACTGAGATTTTCCGCCTTAATTCGGTTTCCAACATACCAAAATAGGTTCGGCACTTATTATTTAGAATTTTGAAGTCAAGTACCGTTGCCATATTCCACCTCACTTAGATGAAAAGTTCTTTTCATTACCTACATCTTTGCTCAACAGTTTCACGATTTCAGCGCCCAACGAGACTGTCGAAAAACATAGTTTTGTAATTAGGGTAGGCGCACGTTCTTCATTACCTAAGCTAATCATCTACAGTTATGTTTTACCGCATTTTATACTTTTTCGACAGTTTCAACGGCTTGCGTTCGCCGCGGACGGGGGCGGAGGCAGAAAATGCCTGGGCGGATGAAGGGTATTTGGAACTCAGTTCACCATCTCCATGCCAATTCCCGAATACCAATTATCTGATTCTTCCTACATCATCTCACTCACTATGTGAAAAAACTTCGATCATCTTCTGCCTGACCAGGTCCGGATCAGGATAGAGACACACTGAAACATTTGGCTGGTTATCTGTAACAAGAATGGTCTGCCCAGTCATGTTTCCATCCTCTGTGATCACATCCAGGGAAAGAGATTGGAATCCACACAATTCAGGATCAACCATGATCACGGCAGCCAATAGATCCCAAATTTCAGTGACCTCCATCCCATATTCATTGAATGAGATATCATATAAGCTAGCCGCATAACTTGCCGCCTTATCACCCACACGCCAAAGACGCGTATCTTCGATATTGATGGTCACCTGATCTGTAGCATCCAATGGAACCAAGTAAATATCTATTCCAGAGTTGAATACTTCTTTGGCTGCCAGTGGATCAGCATAGATATTCCACTCTGCCACACCGTTGGGAGAATCGGGTGTCAGATCCCGGATATTACCAGGAACATACACCGCGCCACCCATGATATAGATCGCCTCAATATTCTCTCGTATGCCTGGATCGAGCCGGAGAGCCTGTGCCAGATTGGTAGCCGGGCCACTCATGAAAATCGTCACCGGCACATCGCTCTGATGGATGGATGAAACCATCAATTCAGGAGCATTGGTGGCGAGGTATGATCTGTCTTCGTTCGGTAAGGAGATACCCCAAAAATTATCGCTTAATTGGCGCATCCAATCTGGAAAAGCATTGCCACCAGATAATGGTGTATCCTGGCCTGCACCGAGTGGAATACCGCTGAGGCCGAGATCATCGAGCAGACGCCCAATATGCTGGACATATACCTCAGGATGAGCTTCACCATAGGATATCGTAATCGCCTGAACCGTCACATTCGGATGCGCAAGCAGGTAAAGCAAGGCGGCGGTGCCGTCCAGGCTGCCATCATCATCATAGAATACCACCAGCTTATCATCTTGGATTTCGGCAGCTTCGGTTCCTGCAGAATCCAAGCCAATCCATCGCCTGAATTCTGGTACAACGATCAGGGCGGCCAGAACACCGATGATCGAGACAACCGAAACTATTATCTGAAAAACATCAACCTTTTTTTTCTTTTTCTCCATCTTTTGGCCTCATTAAAATCACATAGATTGTTTTCTGAACTCGCATTCAGGATATTATGATATAGCCTAACAAATAAAGGATTGATGTAGCGGGAAGGAGAAGGAAACAACAACCCCTTCCCTTCGATAGTATATATAACATCCTCCAAAAAGAAAAGCCTTCCAAGACAGGCGCGAACGACATCAGATGGTCTCAGTGCGACTCGTACAGGCGATATTCGAAGATGTGCTGGAAGCCGAACTTGCGGTAGAGCGAATAGGCCCGTGCGCCGGCGGTGAGGATGATCATCTTGTGCCCTTCGGAGCGGGCGGTCTCCAGGATGCGCGCCAGGATGGCTTTTCCCAGGCCGCGCCCCTCCCAGTGCGGCAGGCTGGCCATCGCATACACGCCCGGCAGCCCCTCCCCCATCACCAGGGCGCCGATGGCAACCGGAGGGCCATCCCTCCCAAGCCTGGCCAGGAACAGGCGGGCCGGGTCACTGCGCAGCCAATCTTCTTCCATGTCTTCGAAATAGGTCCGGGCGGCATCCTCGGGGAAATGGAACGCGGCATGGCGGATGGCGCTGGACGCCTGCAGATCGGCGCGGCCATTGGCCTGCCAGACCTCGATGCCGGGATCGAAAACCGGTCCGTTGGTCGACACGGGCAAGGGGGCTGCCAGGGCTGGGAGGCGATAATCGAGGAGAACCATGCCGTGTTGGATCAACCGTTCGCCCATGTCGGCGGGGGAAGCCATCGGGCTCAGCCACCACAGGAAGGGGACTCCGCGCTCGTGGAAGAACGCCATGATGCGGTCGATCTCCGCCTCGATCCCTTCGGGCGGGGTCCCCGGAGGAAAGCTGGCATCATGGGCCAGGTTGAGCAGGCTCTCGCGGATGCCGGTGCTGGTGGCCGTCACTCCCAAACCACGCAAGATCGCACCTTGTGGCGCACGGCTGGAAAGCCACATCTGTACGGACACGGTATGCCGGTGCACCCGGGCAACCGTTTCCTCCCAACTGAGCCCAAAGAGCTTGCGGGTGACATCCGACGTCACCCGCCGCTGCACGCAGTAGCCCAGCTGGGGGTTGACAATCAGAGGGTCTGTGTCCATCTCTACGGCATCTTTTGCGACAGGTCCCACAGTGTCGCGCCGCCCGAACGCCCGCCGGCCAGCCAGTTCCCATCCGGCGACCAGGCCAACCCCTGGATGCCGCTCTCCGGCAGGGTGACGATCGCCCGGTTCTCCAGGTCCAGCAGGGCTGCCTGGTGGTTGAGCGTTGCTCCCGCCAGGATGATCCCATCCGGCGACCAGGCCATGCTGAAGACCGGCCCTTCGACGAAGGCCAGGGTCAGGGATGGCTGCCAGGTTGAGGTATCCCACAGGATCAGGATATTATCCAACGAGCGGCTGGCCAGGAGGCTGCCGTCCGGTGAGAAAGAGATGCTGTCCACCCGGTCGGCATGGCCGGCCAGGGTGCGCAGCTTTGCCCCGCTGGCGGCATCCAGCAGGTCGATGCTGGAATCGAACAAGGCCAGGGCCAGGGTCTTTCCATCCGGCGACCAGTCGAAATCCATCAACCGATCGTCGGTCAGGCTCCAGACCTGTTCCCCGCTGGCCACATCCCACAGGATGAGGGTGTTATCGTAAGCCAGGCTCGCCAGCAGGGTGCTATCAGTTGACCAGGCCAGGCGGACGAGGCTGTTGGTATGGCCGGACAGGGTCTGCGCCCGGTTCCAGGTGGCGGTGTACCAGACCATCACCTTGTCATCCATGCCGCCGCTGGCCAGGTATTTCCCATCCGGCGAGAAGGCCAGCCCGTGGATGTAGCCCTGGTGCCCCCACAGGTTGCGCAGGAAAGTCCCTTCCGGCATCTGCCAGAGCGCCACGATGGCCTGCGAGCCGCCGGCCAGGGTGCGACCGTCCGGTGACCAGGCAACGCTCGTCACGCTCCATTCGGTTTCCAGCACCGCCGGGGCGATATCCAGGGAACGCAGCTCGAACGTTGGCGCAGGGATCGGGCTGGGCGGTAGGGTATCCGCTGGCTGGGGAGTATCGGTGGGCGGCGCAGGCGTGCTGCTGGGGAGTGGAACAGCTGAGGGAGAGCCAGGCGTGACTCCAACCGCAGTTGGTGAAATGCTGCTGCAAGCCACAAGCATGATCAGTGTTCCCAACAAAAGGAAGAAACGGACAGTTTGCATGGTATCTCCTGTATCCGCGCTTATCGTCAAATTTGAATTTCTTTGCATCTTCGCGTCTTGGCGTTATGGGTTTTGGTTTTTGCAGTGAGCTCATCTGTGGTCACTGGGCGTTTTTATTGACCTTCTTCATCACCTGGTACGCCAGCGGCCCAACCAGTCCTCTGAACGTACGCGCCCGCAAGGCGCGGTCGAGGTCATCGATCAAATCGCCTGCGTTCTCCAGACCAATGCTGGCACGCACCAAGCCGTCGCCGGTCCACTCGCGGATGCGCTGCTTCTGCTCCGGGGTATAGAAAGGCATGGCATCGATATACAGGTCGGTCGGGTAATAGAACAGCAGGCTGTGGGCGTGACCCAGCGATGTGGCATAACTGAATACACGCAGTTTTTCGGCCATGGTAATGGCCGCGCCCAATCCGCCCTTGAGCGTGAAGGTGACCATCCCGCCAAAACCGGACATCTGCTGTTTCGCCAGTTCATGGTGCGGATGGCTCTCCAAGCCAGGATAGAACACGCGCCGCACCTTCGGATGGCCCTCCAGGAAACGGGCCACTTCCATGGCATTCTGGCAATGCTTTTCCATGCGCATCGGCAGGGTCATCAGGCCGCGCAGGATCAGCCAGGCATTGAACGGACTGAGCGCCCCGCCCAGGTGGACAAGCCCCTCCTTGCGGATGCGCTGGATGCCCTTGGCGGATCCAATGACAGCACCACCCAAGGCATCGCCATGGCCATTGATGTACTTGGTCAGGCTGTGGAGCACATAGTCCGCGCCGAGAGCGACGGGCTGCTGCAGGGCTGGCCCGGCCCAGGTCGAATCGACTGCCAGGATGGCCCCGCTTTCATGGGCAATGGCGGATAGTGCAGCGATATCCGAGATGCGCAGGATGGGGTTGGCAGGTGTCTCGACATAGATCATCTTCGTGTTAGGACGCAATGCCTGCTTCACCTGTTCGAGGTCGCTGGTATCCACCAGGCTGACCTGGATGCCGAAGCGCGGCAGGTGCAGGCCAAATAATTCCACAGAACCAGCATAGCAGACCTCGCTGGCGATCAAGTGGTCGCCGCTGTTCAGGAAGGTGAAGAGGAGCGCCGATACTGCCGCCATCCCACTGGCGGTCACCACGGCGGCTTCGTTGCCTTCCAATGCAGCCAGGCGATCCTCCAGTGCCCGCAGGGTGGGGTTGCCCCAGCGGGTGTAGGCGAACGGCGGTCGGTCCGAATCCATCATCAGGGCATCAAACAGCTTGATGCCGAAGCCTGGCAGCTTGAACGTGGTCGCCATGTGCAGCGGCAGGCGTGTCGCACCGGTGACCGGATCCGGTTCTTCCCCGGCATGGATGGCGAGGGTTTCGAAATCGAATTCATCCATAATCCCATCTCCTGTTTTACGGCGGTTCGTGAGCATTTTATCAGGAGAGCATATCGTTGGTCGAGTAGGCGGCGGGTCTCGATACGCTCCTGCGGAGCTACTCAACCATCGCCGCCGTATCGAGACCAACGGTGAACAGAAAATGCTTGAAATTGTGGTCTCGATACGCCCCTCGAAAAACACTCGGGGCTACTCGACCACCAATTGAATCGAAGATGTCACTTGGCGAAATCACGATAGAATGATCCTTGCATCCAGCGCCGAGCAGCCGTCCTTCTCGTGGAACAGGCGCAGCGGGTTGATATCCAGTTCCTTGATCTCCGGGAAATCCACCAGGAGCTGCGAGAGGCGCAGCAAGGCCTCCACCAGCGCATCGATGTCGGATGGCTTGTGGCCGCGCGCTCCCTTTAAAATCTGCACGCCGCGCAAGTTATCAACCATCTCAATCGCCACCCGGCGCGAGAGCGGGGCGACGCGTACGACCGCTTCATCGAAGATCTCGACGAAGATGCCGCCCAGTCCCACCAACACCACCGGGCCGAACTGCGGGTCCTGCCGTCCGCCCAGGATGAGCTCGCGCCCGCCGGTGATCATCGGCTGCACCAGCACGCCGTCGATCTTGGCATCCGGATATGCTTTGTGGATGCGACTCAGCATGTCTTCACAGGCAGCCGCCACCGCCGGGCCATTGCGCAGGTTCAACTGCACGCCGCCCACATCGGACTTGTGCGAGATCTGCCCGGCAATGATCTTGACCGCCACCGGGTAACCGATCCCTTCGGCTGCCTGGCTGGCTTCTTCGACCGTGGCAGCCACCATGCTCTTTACGGTCGGGATGCCATAATGTTCCAGCACTTCCAGCGACTCGGACAACAGCAGGTCGCGCCCATCGGCCCTGGCCTGCTGGATCACAATCCGCACCGCGTCGCGATCCACCTGGAAGGCCGGGATTTCCTCCGGCTGGCGCGCCAGTTCTGCCTGGCGGTAGTAATAGCGGCTCATTTCCAATGCCCGCACCGTTTCCACAACCAGGTTAAAAACGGGGAAGGAGTAGGTTTGTTTCAGGTAGGCGACTTCCTGGGCTGCCGCAGAGAGATAGTAGGCCACCGGCTTCCCGGTCTTCTCCACCAGCTTCATCAGGCATTCCAGCAACTCACGGCTTTTCAGGTTCTCGGCCTGGGATAGGGATGTGTGCAGGAACACGATCCCATCCACGCCATCCAGTTGCAGGGTCTTCTCGACGATCTGGGCATATACATCCAGGTCGAAGAGGTCACCCAGATCGAGCGGGTTGGTCAGGTGGATGACCGAAGCCCGGAAATGTTTCTCGATCTCGCGCAGGAAGCTCTCGGGGAAGTGAGCCAGGTTGAAACCTGACAGCTCGCAGGCGTCCGCGGCGATGACCGCATGTCCGCCGGAGCGCGAGATGACAGCCAGGTTGCTGCCTTTCATCGGCGGCATTTCCAGCACCTTCATGCTGTTCCCCAGGGAGGTGGCGTCGCGCACGCGCAGGATGCCGGATTGATGAAAAGCAGCATCCACCACCTTGTCATTGCTGGTCAACGAAGCAGTGTGCGACATGGCAATCTTCTGCCCCAGCGTGCCGATATTGGATTTGAAGGCCAGGATGGGCTTGGTGGACCTGCGGGCGATTTCCATCAAACGGCGACCATCCCGGATGCTCTCCAGGTACAGGAAGATCATGGCTGTCCCATCATCCGTAACCAGGTATTCCAGCAGATCCTCGGCATCGATATTCTGCATGTTGCCAACAGACATGAACTTGTCCAGGCCAAGACCTTCATTCGTCATCAGGTTGAGCACACTCATCCCCACCCCGCCGGACTGGGCGATCATGGAAACCTGGCCACGCTTGATGAACTTGTGCAGGCGCGGGAACGGGACGCATAGCCCGTTCTCCATGTTGATCCCGCCGATGCAGTTCGGGCCAATGTAGCGGATGCCGTATGCTTTTGCCACCCGGTCGATCTCCGCCTCGATCTCCATGCCGCTTTCATCATACTCACGGAAACCGGCTGTTTCGATGATCGCCCAGCGGATGCCCTTCCGGCCGCACTCTTCGAGCACACCCGGCACGGTTGGGGCGGGGGTCAGGATGACGGCCAGGTCGACGTGGTCGGGGATATCGGTCACGCGGGTGTAGATGCGGCGGGTCTCGATCACGCCGCCGTTGGGCCCAACGGCGTAAACGATCCCGTCAAAGCCATATTCCACCAGGTTGCCGACAATGTTGCGCCCCAGGTTGGTGGATTTCTCCGAAACGCCAATCACGGCGATGCTATTGGGATAGAAAATATCACGCATGGAAATACTCCCTTTGGAATGTCACTGCGAGCCCCGAGCGAAGCGAGTGGGCGAAGCAGTCTCCCGGCCAGGCGGGGGTTGCTTCGCTCGCTGGGGAACGCTCGCTCGCAACGACACTCACTCTTTTCATGGTTGAGCAAATAAGTTGAATTCAATCGCTGCCGCGTTCCGCCAATTCCTTGAGGGTAGCCTGATGGCTGGCGCGGGTGATCGGATAACGCCAGGCGAACAGTACAGCCAGGATCAATAATACGGCCGGGATGGGACCGACGAAGAAGCGGATGGCTTGCACGGCCTGCTCCGGCTGGACTGGTAATGTTGCACCTGTTTCGGGAGTGATATAACCGGTCAATGCCAGCGCTTGCCCCATGCCCCATAGGGCGAGGCCGGTGGCCAGTTTCTGGAAGAAAGACGCAAATGCATAATAGGAGCCTTCCCGCCGCTGGCCGGTGCGGATCTGGTCATATTCGATCACATCCGGTACCATCGCCCACGGGATAACGTAGGCAGTTGCGATCCCGGACCCGGAGAGGGCTGCCAGGATATAAGCCAGAACCAACTGGTCCGCTTTCAGGGCGGCGATCGCCAGCAGCACGATCAGCCAGGTCAGGGTTCCGAGGATGAACGCCCGGCGCTTATCCAGTTTGCGCGCCACTTGCACCCAGAGCGGGATGAACAAGATCGCCGCCCCCTCCGCGATCAGCACAAAGTAATTGGCCTGATCTGGCACGCGCAGGTAATAGTTGGCATAATACACCAACACCGCCGCCAGGATGCTGGCAGTTGTCCAGCTGAGCAGGTACAGGCCCATCACGAGCCGGAAGGGCTTGTTGGCAAGCGTTTCCTTCAGTGCCTGGAGCATGGGTAATGGCTTGGGTAGTGCATCCGCCGGGCGCTCCTTCGTGATGCGGAAAACGATCAACGGCGGGATGATGGATACCATCCCCAGTCCTACGCCAAGAATGGAAAACAATACCTTCGGATCCTTGATCGACCAACCCAGTACTGTCGCCAGGATGATCGCCCCCAGGGTGCCTGAAATCGAGAATGCCATCCGGTAACCGTTAAGTGAACTGCGCTCGTCATAATCGGAGGTCATTTCGGGAGTGAGCGAGTTATACCCCACATGGACGATCGTGAAGGCGGTGTCGAAAAGAATGAACACAAGGGTATAGTAGACTGCCAGCCAGATCTGCTCCAGATTGGGCACGATCCACATCAGCATGAAACTCAAGCCAAGCGGAACCGCACCGAACAGGAGCAGCACCCGGCGGCGGCCCCAGCGGGTGCGGATACGGTCGGAAAGCAATCCGAATAATGGGTCATTGACCGCATCCCAGATGCGACTCAAGCCTACCGCCCAACCGGCGTAATCGGGGCGCAGCCCGGCCACATCGGTCAGGAAGTAGAGTTGGAAGAACATCAGGATGGCCAGCGGGATGCTGGTGCTCAAGTCACCGGTGCTGAAGAGCAACTTGGTGCGCAGCGGAAGTCGGGATTCAGATGGAATGCTCATAAGTTGTTCAAATCCTGTTTCTCTTCGGTTTCATAAAGGTAAAAATCTTCGAGCGCCCGGTTTGCAACAGACTGGCGGAAGGCATCCAATTCGCGTTCCAGTGCCGGGTCGAGGCTGCGCGGCTGGTGTTTGGCGAGGATCTCGCGGGCGCGCTGGCGGGCATGATCCATGGCTGATTTCTTGCCCCCTTTTTCCCAGGCTTCGAAGGGTTCGCGGGGCAGGATCTTCGGGATGAAGAGTTCCTTGCGGAAGTTCGCCGCGGTATGCTTCTCGGTGATGTAACTTCCGGAATACCCGACTTTTTTGATCAGGTTGAGCGCCAGGCTGTCATCATCAACCTCGATGCCGCGTGCCAGCCGCAAAGCTGCGCCACAGATTTCATCATCCAGAACCAGCAAGGCATGGCTTTCCATCATGGTGCTGTCCAAAGTGCCGACGCAGGTGATCAGGTTGACTCCAGCCAGGACAGCAGGGAGGAGCGTGCCCATGCGCTCCATTCCGGCTTGCAAATCTTCCTGCTTGGATTCGGTTGTCCCACCGACGCTGCGACAGGGCAGGCTATAATAACGTGCCATCTGGGCTGAACCGGCGGTAATGAGCCCCGTTTCTACTGCGCCTAATGCAACGGTACCATGGCGCATGTTGGCAACCGTTGAAACAGTCCCATACAGAACC
>JBFYSM010000319.1:0-4810 GCA_041301605.1 Chloroflexota bacterium
CACAGGCATCTCTGGTAGTGGAGGAACATCCCCTGGATAGTGCTCCCCAACTTGAGCCGTTTGCTTTCACGCCGCAGGATGGTTCTCAGGAAGAAATCCTACAAGTGCATGCGATTGAACGCAGTCGTACTTTTCCGGACAGTTTTCGTTACATCGATGGGAATCCCGCCATCTCGGCCAGCCTGGATGGCAAACCACTGGTGGCCCAACAGACATTTCTTAACGATTATTCGGATAGTTACGTCTGGGTGACCCTGGATGGCAATGAGATCTACCGTATCACCACCGGACCGGCCAGCCCGATCAATAACCTGGCTGGGTTGTGGGTTTACGATTCCCACTGGGCGTTGGAGACGGTGCTGATTAACCTCGAAGGGGATGATGTAACCACCCCCTTTGCCCTCGGGCAGGTCACGATTGATGGCGTTCTGCAAAATGAATCGAAGGGCTATGATGATGCCTTCGGGTTGCAGACCATGGCAGGGAAGCCATTTTTCTTCTTCAAGAAGGATGGCAAGATCGGGTATTCCTATGATGGGCAGGAAACCATGCTCGGGTATGATGAAGTCCCTCACTACAACTGCTGCAGTGCATCGGTAATTAATCCTATCCATGCCCAGAACATGGTCGCCTTTTTTGCCCGCACAGGGGATGCCTGGTACTATGTCGAATTAGGAAATTTTGCCGAATAGCTCGGCCGTGCTCCAACAAGGAGCATCCCAATCTACCAGACTGGAAAGCACATACACATCCGGGCAGAATACTGACCCGGATGTTTCCATTGACGTTCTCATCCCCTGCGTGTATAGTAACTGCAATCAAAATGAGTTGAATCCAAGCGGAGAAATGTATATGTTCAAGAAGATGGAATCCGGAAGAAGAAAACAACAACCGGAGCAGGTGGGAACCATCGGGAAATCGGATGCCGAACCAAAGCTGGGTAACGGTCAGTTTCCTATCGTCGCTGACCAGGGCAACGACAGGAATTTCCAGCCTCCCAAGGATCCGGAAGTGGTGCTCCGCAATTGGCGCATCAGGATCCTGAACATCTTCCTGATCATCGTGGCAGTCGCGTCCGCAGCCGGAACCGTCGTGAGCATCCTGGATGCCATTTCCGACCCGGATCAATGGCCTGCCGCGATCCTGTTTGCTGCCCTGGAAGTGATATTGATCGTGCTGGCGGTGTTCCGCAGGATCGACTACCGGATACGGGCCTGGGGAGTTCTGCTGGTACCTTATTTGGTGGGTGTGACCAACCTGGCATCTTTTGGCCTGGGCAGCAGCGGGCGCATGTTCCTCCTGGCGGTGCCCATCGGCGGGTTGATCCTGATCGGTGTGCGGTCGGGCATCATCATGTCGGTATGGGTTGCCCTGACGATGGTTGTTTTCACCATCCTGGCCAAACTGGATCTGCTCCAGCAGTGGCTGGTGGTTGATCGGAACTCCCTGCTCCTTTCCGACTGGTTTGCCGAATCCACGGATACGTGGATCCTCCTGCTCGCGATCATGGCGCTGCTGGTCATGTTCTACCGTTTCCAGGAAAGCCTGATCCGGAAGACCCGCCGCGCCCAGGAGGAGGTTCTGAAAACCCGGGATATGCTCGAACAGCAGAACATCACCCTGGAGCAGAAAGTGCAGGAACGGACCCTGGAACTCCTCCAAAGCAACAACGAACTCGCCATTCTCAACAGCGTCAGTGAGGCGATCAGCAAGACATTGGATGTGAAGACCCTGACGCGTGTCGTTGGGGATAAGCTGCGCGAGATCTTCGATTCGGATTCTGCGATCATCATGCTGCTGGACAGGGCGACCAACCTGATCCATGTTCCATTTGAATTCGATAAGAACGAGGGCGGATATATCGATTATGTTGAGCCATTCCCGTTGGGTACGGGAGTATCTTCCAAAGTGATTTCAAACGGGCAGCCCCTGCTGCTCAGCACACTCGAAGAAGAGATCGCCAACGGCGCTTATTTTCCTCCGGAGATCATCGAGAAAGGTTCCGGCTTCTACAGCCAATCCTGGCTGGGTGTGCCGATCAAAGCAAAGGAGCAGGTCTTGGGACTCGTTGCCCTGGCGGAGGGCCGCGCCTATGCTTTCAATGAGAATCATTTGCGGCTCTTGCAGACACTCTCCTCGAACGTGGGGGTAGCGATTGAAAACGCCCGCCTCTTTGATGAGATCACGCGTCATGAGCAGGAGACCCGTGAAGCGGCCGAAAAATTACGCTTGATCTTCGAGAATGCCTTCGACGGCATCGATATCTATGAGGATTTCCCTGGCACTGGCAAGCGCATTCTGTTGGATTGTAATGACCGTTATTGTGAGCTGGCGGGGCGAAGCAGGGAGGAGTTGATGTCTGTTGAAAACACTGGTATCTTTCAACGTTCCATCGAAAATCCATGGGATGATGTTGGTAACTCCATCCTACAAGGAAAAGCCTTCAGGGGGGTCTTCTCGTGGATCCGGCCCGATGGAAGAGAGAACGTTATTGAGTACAATGCTGCACCGACAAAAGTGGGGGATCGCCACTTTACCATAGGCCTGGATCGCGATGTCACCGAGCGTATGCGCGTGGAAAATGAGCTGCGTGAGTCGAATGAAAAACTGCGTTTGATCTTCGAGAATGCCTTTGATGGCATCAGCATCTACGAGGAGATACCTGCCGAGGAAAGACGCATCCTGCTGGATTGCAATGAGCGCTATTGTGAGATGGCTGGTCGAACCAAGGAAGAATTGTTGGCCATCCACGATACCCGCTCCATACAGCGCGACCTCGGAGTCGATGCCGAAAGGTTTGGCTGGGAACCAATCACTACTGGGAGGGTGTTTTCGGGCGTTTTCTCGTGGGACCGGCCGGACGGCAGGGAGAATATCATCGAATACAATGCCGCACCAACCAGGGTGGGGGAGCGTTATTTCACCGTCGGTTTGGATCGGGATGTCACCGAGCGCAGGCGCGCCCAGGCGGAACTGCGCCAGGCCAAGGAAATGGCAGAGGCGGCCACCCAGGCCAAGAGCGCATTCCTGGCCATGATGAGTCACGAGATCCGCACCCCAATGAACGCGGTTATCGGCATGAGCAGCTTATTGCTGGATACGCCGCTCAACGCCGAACAAAGGGATTATGCCGAAACCATCCGCAATTCTGGCGACACCCTGCTGGCGATCATCAACGACATTTTGGATTTCAGCAAGATCGAAGCCGGGAAGATGGAACTGGAGCGCCAGCCCTTCGACCTGCGCGCCTGCGTCGAATCCGCCCTGGATCTGGTGGCCAATCGGGCCGTGGAAAAAGGCATTGACCTGGCCTATCTTTTCGATGAAACTGTGCCAACAGGCATACTTGGAGATGTCACCCGCCTGCGCCAGATCATCCTGAACTTGCTCGGTAACGCCATCAAATTCACCGATGAGGGTGAGATCGTGCTGGCGGTCAAGAAAGGCAAGAAGAAGGGGGAACTGGTCTTCAGTGTGCGTGATACCGGCATCGGCATCGAACAGGATCGGGCCAGCACCCTCTTCCAGCCCTTCAGCCAGGCCGATTCTTCCACCACCCGCAAATATGGAGGCACCGGCCTGGGTCTCGCCATCAGCCGGCGGTTGGTCGAAATGATGGATGGCAGCATCTGGGTCGAGAGTGATGGGATTCCTGGTAAGGGTTCGATATTCTATTTTACGATCCGCGCCGAGCCCGCCAAAGTCCCCAGCCGAATGGCCCAGCAGGAGGCGGGCGATTTCCAGGCGATCTTGCAGGGCAAGCGGCTGTTGATCGTGGATGACAATGCCACCAACCGCCGCATCCTGCGCCTGCAAACGCTGAAGTGGGGCATGGACCCGCGCGAAACCGGTTCTCCAAAGCAAGCGCTCCGCTGGTTGAAGGCGGGCGAACCATTCGATCTCGCCATCCTCGATATGCACATGCCTGAAATGGATGGCATCGAACTTGCCAAAGGCATCCGCAAACTGCCGAATGGGAAATCCCTGCCCCTGGCCATGCTCAGTTCGCTGGGCTGGCAGGAGTCCATTGTGGAGGAAGTCGACTTTGTGGCCCGGTTGCATAAACCGCTCAAGCCCTCCCAACTCTTCGATGCGATGGTGGGCATATTTTCCACCTCGGTTGCCAGGGAAAAAGTGCAGCCATCTGCTGAAAAACCGCACTTCGATCCTGAAATGGGTAAACGCCATCCATTGCGGATCCTGCTGGCGGAGGATAACCTGGTCAATCAAAAAGTTGCCCTGCGCATCCTGGAACAATCCGGTTACCGCGCTGATGTTGCCGCCAATGGACAGGAAGTACTCCAATCGATTGAACGCCAGCCATACGATGTGATCCTGATGGATATCCAGATGCCGGAGATGGATGGACTGGAGGCCACCCGTCAGATCCTTACCCGCTGGTCGAAGAAAAAGGATCGCCCCCATATCATTGCCATGACGGCGAATGCCATGCAAAGCGACCGCGAGATTTGCTTGCAGGCCGGCATGGATGATTATGTAGCCAAGCCCATCCGCGTCCCTGAATTGATGGAGGCATTGGGAAAGGTAAAAGCAAGAAGATAAGTAGACCCTAAAGGTTTCCAAAAACCTTTAGGGTCTTCGCCTGAGGAGGAGTCATGCCTGAGTCTGTGATCGATCAAACTGTATTCAACGAGCTGAAAGAATCCGTTGGGACGGATTTCATTGGCGAACTGGTCAACACTTTCCTTGATGAAGCTCCTGGATTGATTGCCCAACTCCGCCCGGCGCTTGCCGCAGGGGATAGGGAAACATTCCGCCGCGCCGCACATTCCATCAAATCCAATGCCGC
>JBFYSM010000330.1:0-7587 GCA_041301605.1 Chloroflexota bacterium
GGGGCAAGGTGCACAAGTACCACGCGCCCATTTTCAAGTGTCAACTGTTCGGCATAGGTATCGCCAGCCCAGAACGTAGATGGATCATCTGACCAAATATGGATTGTATTCATCCACGTAAGAGCAGCTTTACCAAACAGGCCAACAAAATTCTCGAGCGGTTTGCCAATCACTTCTTGTGCTTTGAAATGCAAGATCTTTTCCGTTGAACTGTTCAGGAAGGTGATTTCATTGCTTGGATCGGTGACCAAAACGCCGTCTGCAACAGCTTCAAGGATAGCCTGCTGGCGACTGGCCTCAACCTGTTCATTGCGCAACATAGATCCCAGGCGTTCTGCCTGGTCGCGAATCAATTCATATAGCCGGGCATTATTGATGGCAACGGCCACCTGATTGCCGATCGCCTGCACCAAACTCATCTGTTCTTCCGAGAAGAATGCCACCTGTCGATGGAAAACCATGATGGCGCCAATCACCTCCTCCCCAACCATCAAAGGGGCAGAGATGGTACTGCGGTGCTGGGGTGATTTGAGCGGGAGTCGCACCCAGCGTTTATCCTTGCGAACATCATCTATTAGCACGGGTTTCCGGTTCTGAATGACCCACCCGACCAATCCCTCGCCGATTTTGAGGGGAGTCGGCTTGATGCCTTCGGTCATGATCGGCGTCACATAGCCATAGCCGGCACGATATTGGATAGTATTATCCTCCGGGTTGAGCATCAGGATGGCACCCTGTTCGGCTCCAATAGTCTCGTTGAGCAATGCCAGGGTACGGTTGAGCGCCCTGTCGAGATCAAGACTGGCAGAGGCCTCTGTGAGGATGCGGAGCAATGTCTCAGTACTGCGTTTCTCGCGTTCTAGTTCGGCAGTCCGTTCGATAACCCGCTGCTCCAGTTCATCTGCCAGGCGACGGGTCTCCGCAAATAGATGGCCATTCTGGACGGCAACACCGGCCTGGTTGGCCAAAGTGCTCAAAATTTGCTGATCTTCTTTTGAATAAACATTTGGGTTGTAGCTTTGGGCAGAGAGCATGCCAATTGTCTTTCCGGACATAATGATCGGTACTGCCACAATCGAACGCGGCTGCCCTTCGCCAAATGTACGCCCACCCAGTTGATCCACTTCTGCTTGATCCGCAATCAGAAGCGGTTCTCCAGATGTGATTACCTTGCTACTCAATCCCTGACCTACCGGCAATCGTTGGTTGGGAGCTCGACCACCGGGGTCCATGAGATAAACACCCTCAATCTCATTATGCTCCTCATCAAGAAGGGAAATGACAAACGATTCGGCGGGCATCAGGTCGGAGGCTGCCTTATGGATGGCAATATAAATCTGTTCTGGATCCAAGCTGATACCGATATCACGGCTCGCTCGGTTAATAGTTGCCAGTTGCTCAGCGCGTGAGACACTAGCCTGATACAAACGTGCACTTTCCATGGCCACAACAGCCTGATTACAGATGGTGCGCGCCAGTTCTATCTCCGTTGGTGAAAAGCGATATTTCTCGTTCATATGAACAAACACCAAGGCACGTAGATTATTACCGCTGATAAGTGGAACCACTAATAGGGATTGTGTACGCTTCAGGTGATCGGATAGAAGATCCAGGTCGCGTTCATTTGTTACATCATCGGTACTGAAAACGCCCAGTGATTCCTGCAGACGCCGGAAAATTGGTGCTCCCGGTAGGGCTTTGGGTTGTGCTCTCTCACTGCCAGGAATGCTGATGCGAAGAATGGGCGTATTTAATTTATCAAGCGTGATCAACCAAACACGTGCTGCTGAAAGTGCCTGTTTGATTTCCTCGGCAGTTAGACGAAGTACCTGCTCTTCGTTCAACTCACCGCTTAACTCAGAAGACAAGCGGTTCAACAATGCCAGGCGTTTTGAGCGTTCATCCAGTTCAGATGCGCGGCGGAGACTTTCCTCGTAAAGGCGGGCATTTTCAAGTGATACAGCTGCCTGATTGGTGAAGGTTGACGCCAGCTGGGTCAACTCATGGGTGTAGAAGTTGACTTCCCGTTTTTCCAGCGCAATCACACCGGTCACTCCCCCCTTATAAACCAACGGGATTCCAAGCCAGGAAAGCCGTTCGGCCTCGTCAAGCTGAGGAAAACGGGCATCCTGGCGGATATCACCTACTGCAATTGCTTGCGAAGTGCGTACCATTTCTGCAAGCAATGCCGAATCTTCAACGGCCACGGTTAATCCAATTCGTTCCTCGTTATCGGAAAAGCCCCGAGCCGCAACGATAGATAGTTGTTGACCCTGCCGTAGCCAGAGTATGGCAGTATCGTAAGGCAATACATCCCCGGCCTGCTCAAGCAACCCTGCAATCAATTCATCGGACTTCAAGCTGGCTGTCATCGTTGCTGAAACATCTGTCAGGGCTTGCAATTGAATGGCGCGTTCCTGTGATGCATGTACCAGCCGTACGTTCTCCAATGCCAGGGATACTTGTTGGGCCAGGGAAAGCAACAATGTTTCATCTTCTGTTCGGAAGGCGGCTGAGGTGTTGAAATTATCCAAAACCAATACACCCAATACCCGTTCAGTGGTTTGAATGGGGATCAAAAGGCTTGAAACAGGCAGACGCCCGCCTGTGGCTTCGCGGTAGTGGAGCAATTGTTCAGCAGGAAGTTTATAGTCGCGGGCGAAGTTGACTTCATCCACGCGCAGAGGGCGCTGTTCCTGAACCACCCGACCAGGCAAAGCCTCTCCGGAATGATAGATAATGCTCAACATGTTTTCGCTATTTGCATACCCTGAAGCCGCTATGAGCCGCAAGTAACCCTGCGATTCATCCCAAAGCATTGCAGAACCAGCATGTGCAGAATTAACCACACGCAATGCACTTTCGAGTAGGGATGTCACAATGCCTTCCGGATTCAAGCCACTTAGCTGCCGGCTGAAATCAAGCAACAGGTTGACTTCCTTGAGTCTGCGCCGAGTTTCAGCAAGCAGGCTGATGTTTTGCAAAATTATTGAGACTTGTCTCGCAATCTGGAAGTAAACCTGGCGATCTTCCTCTGTCAACGCAGCCATTGGCTCCGGACTGATGGCCAGGATACCGGCAATGGGTTTTTCATCCAGAATGATTGGCAGAGAAATGAACCCCTTCGCAAGCAAGCTGTTCAACAACGGCGTTTCTCGCCAGAATTCATCTTCATCCAGGTTCATGACAAGAAGAGTCTCGCCAGTTTGCAGGCTGTGCCGGAGCGGATTTCGCTGGCCAAATAGTGTTTCTGCACTGGTACCACGAGGAATGCTCCCCAACACATGTAACAGGCGTGGACCTTCCGGCGAGTTCTCTGCCACCAATGATACGCTCATATCCAGTCGTGTCAGCATCTCTGTAGCCAGCGAAAGCAAAGCCGAGGGGGCATCGACCTGACGATTGACGATCTCGGTGATTTCCAAACCAGCGCGGAGGCGACGCGACAACCTTTCGGTGTTCCGGATGGCAATCATTTGCTCCAGATCCTTGTGGAGCAGGATGGGTAGATGATTCTGGCTTACAGACAGAAGGTTTTGCTGACGTTCCAGGCTGCTGCTGAGAGTTTCTGCGCGCGTTCTGTATGCGACAATATACTTCTGGTTCTCAATCATCAGGGCTGCTTGTGCAGCAAACAATGCCACGGCGTTAACTGTAGTGCTTGTAGGGCGTTTCCCATCACGAGGCGCGTCCAGACTGATCAATCCGACGGGTTCACCAGCAATATCCTTCAACGGGAAGAATAACAGGTCTTCCGGATGCCAGGAATTTGGAATGGAGTCTGCTGGCTTATCCATGAGTGTCACTAATTGAACATCACCAGATGTTAGCGGCCTTTTTTCGCAAGGGATAAAAAATCCCTCGCCCATTTTGAATTCTGGTTTGAGCAATTGATCCAACGCCGACCAGGGCTGCTGGCGTGCTTTGAGCATATCCAGCGTTTCAAACGGAATCCCAGCACCTGCCACGCGTTGCTGCATACCGGTATCCTTATCCACCAAACTGATCAGCACAACCTGGAATGGTGTGGCTTCTTGTATACCCTGAGCCAATATCTCCATAGCGGTTTCGATGGATGAATCGGCTTTTATCTTCTGTGTAGTTTTGAAAAGTTGTGTAAGTGCATCGGCCTGATGCTGGAACCTTTGCATTTGCCGATATTTTTCTTGATTATCCTGGTAGTTATTCAGTGCAATGCCGGCCTGTACAGCCAGACTCTGGATCATTTCAAGGTTCGCTTCATTGAAATGTGATTTTTGCCCAGCGTGCAGGTGTATAAGCCCCGTAACTTTATTCCGGTAAGTAATGGGTACCACCAATGCAGATTGCACGCCTTCATGCATTGGCTGGTACTCAGCCCGAGTAAAATCGTCCACTACAATGGATTTCTTGCTTTGAAGAACTGCTGACTCCAGAGATGACAGGTTTTCAACTGGTATATCACCAACATAATGCTCTATGCTTGTGCCATGTTCAGCATCTGCTCCATAAAACAAGATAGTTCCACAATCTGCCTTGGTGGATTGCAGACTTTCATCGTATAGAATCTGAAGAATCCGACCTAATTCCTGGCTTAGGCTCAATTCACGGTGGAGGCGCGTTAGCGCGGCAAGTTGATCTACTCGGCCGCGCAGCGACTCATCTGTTTGAGCAAAAAGTGTTGCAATTTCAATGGCTATGGCCAGTTGTCCAGCTGCAGATGTAATGATTTGCAGGTCATAATCATTGAAGAAATCGATCTCTTTTCCAGCCATGATCAACTCACCGATAGAGTTGTTGCGGGTGATCATTGGAACAATAACTATGGATTTCATCTTCAATGTATCACTAAGCCAGCGGTACATTGGGATGATATGCTGTTCCTCGGCCAGATGCCCGGACACATATGAATGTTTGCTATTCGTGACTGTCAGATGGAATTGAGGGTCATCAACAGTCATATGGAAGTTGGCTACCGCAATCTCAAGGGTTGAACCTAAAATGGATTTGTTGTGTAATTCCAGAACTCCCTGAATATCGTCAAGAAGGAGTACCGCAGAAAAATCAGCCTGTAGCAGGCGCGCCAGTTCCTGTAATGAGAATTGAATGATCTCATCCTGTGTGGCGGAGGAACTGGCCAGACTGGCGATCCGCCGCAATGCTTCAGAGCGCTTCACCCGCTGGCGGGTCTGCTGTACAACGGTGATATTCTCGATAATCGCTGCCGCTTGATCGGCAACGATGCCCATCAAACGTAACTCGGCGGGTGAGAATGATGAGGTACGTCGATGATTGGAGACTTGTAGATACCCCAAACTATGATCGTTCGATACCAAAGGTACCAAAACGGCATTGCGAATGCTGGCAGCTCGGGCAACATCTTGCAACCCCATAATCGACCAGGTTTGATCCTCGACTGCATTCTCGGTGATTAGGGTTTCTTGTGAAAGGTATATTTCTTCGGCAGTGCTTCCCGGCTGAATCGTCACACGGTAGAGTTCGATGAACTGGGAAGGGAGACCAATAAAGGGTTCTTGGGCTTCAAGTGTTCGACGATCCTCGTTATACGACAGGAAGCCCAGGATTTCCACATCAAACAGGGGGGCAAGGCTCTGAACCAGCCGATTGAACAGTTCACGAACATCCCTTGTCGCGCCGATGGCTTGGGCCAGGTTGGCCAAACCGCCAAATTCGGCCGCCCGTTCCTGTTCTTCCTGGAGCAGGGCCGCGCTTCTGATTGCATTCGCGGCCTGCCCAATAACAAGGTTGATGATTCCCATATCATCGGTTGTGAAGCCATCGGGAGTCTTTAGGCCAATTTCCAATGTGCCAATCAGTTCGTTACCGGCCAGGAGTGGTATGCCCATGAATGAGCGAAAAGGGATTTCCCCATTCGTTTCAGGGGACACTTCCGTGAAGGATTGCGTATCTTTCACCAACAAAGGCGACTGATTTTCGAGCAATAGGGCCGTATAGCCTCCAGGTGGTTGTGGGATTCCACTTACCACCTCGCGCTTTC
Source organism: Chloroflexota bacterium (assembly GCA_041301605.1). Classification (GTDB taxonomy): domain Bacteria; phylum Chloroflexota; class Anaerolineae; order Anaerolineales; family Villigracilaceae; genus VGNO01. The sequence goes on from JBFYSM010000330.1 coordinate 5,999, forward strand.
CCAAGTGGCCGATTCCAAACCGGAAAGCGGTCAACATATTTTTTTCGGGGTCAAGAATCCGAATTTCGATCATATCTGCCGGGACAAGGCGCTCGATGAATTCCAAAACAGCCCGGATGGTGGCTCGAAGCCCATCCTCTACCGAAACTGACCGGCTGAAATCCATCAAAATTTTTGCTATTGGAATCGGAACATCTTTGGCATCGGCCGACAGGGATGCTTTGAGGTCTGGCTTGCGCAAGGTAACCAGAAGGCCATTCCCTGCTGGTATCCAGTAGGAAATCCCATCCATGGGACGACCGTCAGCGGATAAGCGGGTTTCTCCTTCTTCAGAACAAAGCATCAGAAAATCATCACTTGGCCGGATACGTCGTGCAAGTGCTTCCAATCCGGGGTACTCACCCTGGCGCACGCCAAATAATTCGCGGGCTGCCGGGCTAAGGTATTCAAGCCTTCCTCCGGGCTCCACCAGAAGGACAATATGGTCATTAGCAGGTTGATTAACTGGAAGCGAGGGAAGGGAAACACTTTGGACAGGTTTTTGCCGGGAAACCAGACGGAGCAAACCCCAAACCAGCAGGAACAATGCCAAGCCGGTCAGGAGCAAGCCAATCCCCAAGAATACTGTTTGCCCTTGGAACATACTAGAATTTTTATCCTCTTACAGGTGTGTTACCGGCGGCATCCTGGCGTCTTATTTCAGCAGCCATTTCGGTGATTTCACGGATATCGGCAAAAGATTGGTCCTTGGGCGAAACGATGCCAACCGCCATTGTCATGAGAGGATTTTTCTCCAATTGGCCTTCTGCATTGTTGGCCATAATATAGCCCTGCTGGCGATCCATGAAGTTGTAATGGGTAAGCACCTCTTCGGCAAACCGAGATTTCAACTGCTCCTTGATTGCCATCGCCGCAGTTTCCGCTGTGATGATAATGAAATTATCGCCGCCAGCATGGCCGATAAAATCGTTGGATGTTCCCAATTCGTCAACAACTTCACCAATCACCATGGCTGCAAAGCGAAGCACATCATCGCCAGCCACAAAGCCATAAACATCCTTGAACTGATCAAAGAAATTGATGCGGGCATCCATGTAAGCCCAGCCAGTCTCCCGGATGGTGCGGCGCAATTGCTCCTCGATAAGGCGACCATCCGGCAATCCTGAACGGGGATCGGTCAGGCTCTCCCGTTCTGATCGCCGGATGGCTCCTTGGACGCGCAACTTCAACTCTTCGATGTCAAAAGGCTTGGTGATGTAATCATCAGCTCCGAGCTCCAAACCTTGCAAGCGATCGCTACGTTCATCCTTTTGCGTCAGGAAGATGACCGGGATATGGCTGGTGCGCGTGTTGGTTCGCAGGGTGCGGCAGACTTCATAGCCATCGATGTCGGGCAGCATGATATCCAGCACGATGAGATGGGGCAACACCTGGCGCGTTTTTTCCAGGGCATCCGAACCGCGCGGAGCCACATCTACTTCAAAACCCAGCCCTGTGAAGTAAATCTTCAACATGTTGGAGATGTCGGAGTCATCTTCAACCACTAAAAGGCGTGATTTTCCCATACGAGCCTCCCATTCATAACTTCA
>JBFYSM010000361.1:0-8277 GCA_041301605.1 Chloroflexota bacterium
GGCCATCGCGATATTTGTAATCCTCGGTCAGGGCATATCCCTGGGCCTGGATGACTCCTCCTTCGATCTGGCCTTCCACCAAAGCCGGGTTGATCGCCTTGCCCACATCGTCCGCAGAAACAACACGTATCAGCCGCACAAAACCAGTCTCCATGTCCACTTCCACTTCGACAGCCTGGGCAACATATGCGTACGAGAAATTGGGCATGGAGTGACCGGTATCTTTATCGAACGGGGTGGTAGGTGGGGCAAGATACTTGTATTCGGCAATTGCCGGGCGTTCTTCTGATTGCCACTTTTCCAGTGCAGCCTGCGCTGCGCCTTTGATCGCATTGCCGGCCATGAAGGTCATGCGGGATGCCGAAGCGGAACCAGGGTTCCCCATGGTTGCAGAATCCGATGTGACCATGCTGACTTTTTCGAATGATACACCAATTGCCTCGGCCGCCATCTGGGCCATGACGGTATGTGTTCCCTGGCCAACCTCTGCGCCCGCGTGCCAAACAACCACTTGTTCTATCTCGTTTTTCCCATGCAACTCCACGCGAGCCCAACAGTTCTCCTGGTAGCCGAAACTGAAACCGATATTCTTGAACCCGGCTGCAAACCCATATCCCCGGCGTAAAAAGGATTTTTCCGTGGTTTTATTTCTTGTTTTTCGTTTTGTATCCCAACCGAATCTATCCCTGGCTGCCTCGATGCACTCAACGATACTCACCGGACCTGGGGCGGGTGTGCCAACCCCCAGCGTATCACCATCCCGGAGCGCATTCCGCAAGCGAAACTCGACCGGGTTCATGCCCAGTTTCTCGGCCAGTTTATCCATCTGCAGTTCAGCCATGAAGAGTGCCTGCGGGGCGCCGAAGCCCCGGAACGCCGCAGATGGGAGATTATTTGTGTACACACCGTACACATCCGCCTTTACATTGGGGATGAAGTATGGCCCGGTGGCGGTGATGGTGGAATTGCCCAGCACCTTGTTGGTGGTGTACATGTAAGCACCGGCATCGGCGATCAGTTCGTGTTCAGCGGCAAGCAGTTTGCCATCCCGGGTTGCTCCCCACCTGGCGCGGATGACCATTGGGTGGCGCTTGCCGTGGCCGATGATCGACTCCTGGCGTGACCAGATGATCTTAACCGGCCGTTGGAGTTTCCAGGCAGCCAGGGCCAGCACGATTTGCACTGACATGTCCTCGCGCCCGCCGAAGGCTCCTCCTATAGCGGGGTATATTACGCGTACTTTTTCATCTGGCAAGCCCAGGGCATGCGAGATTTGCTTCTGGTCGGTGTGCGTCCACTGCCCGGCAGCCTGGACTGTGATCCGCTCTTCTTCATCGATGTATGCCAAACCGGCTTCGGGCTGGAGGTAGGCGTGTTCCTGCACAGGTGTATGGTATTCACCTTCGACAATCACATCCGCTTTGGCAAATCCGGCATCCACATCCCCTTTGCGGATCTTGTTGTGCACGCAAATATTGCTATCACCGAGTTCCGGATGGATCAATGTAATATCGGGTTGCATGGCTACTAACGGATCGACAACAACCGGTAGTTCTTCGTAATCCACCACGATCAGATCCCGGGCTTTGGCTGCAATGGCCTCTGTCTCGGCCACAATGGCAGCCACCTGGTCTCCGATGAAGCGGACAATATTTCCGCCATCCTTCCCGGATCCCGGCCCGCACAATACAGGCTGATCGTTTCTCTGCAGGCCGTATTCATTAACCGGAACATCCGCAGCAGTGTAGATGGCAACAACTCCAGCAAGGGCTTTGGCTTTGGAAATATCGATATCCTTGATGCGCGCGTGCGGGTACCCGGCAAACAGGATTTTCATGTACAGCATGCCTGGCATGCTGAGATCACCGGAATAAGGCATCTCGCCGGTAACCTTGTCGCGCGCATCAATGCGGGGGAGGGATTGTCCGATGCTGGAATTCTTCATTGAAGTTTTTATCTGCTTTTCCTCATTCCTCTTGGCCTCTTTGGCGGAGGGGCATCCAGGTGTGTGTAGCGGGACGGGCCAATCAGCTTATAGAGAAAAGCATATGCAGTCGAGAAGATCGCTGTCAGGATGACGATGATGACGAAACCAAACGCGATAACCGCCCACGGATTTGGATACCTGGCAATCGTGCCAGCAAGGATGGAAATGTAGGGAATCTTCCAGATCCAGTCGGGAAATTGGATATACCCCATCAATTCTATTGGGATGGGAACCAATCCTCTCATGGATTTGTTAACCAACTCGTGGGCGAGCGAAAAGGAGATGACCGGGATAACGACCATCAACACGCAGCCAATGCCTCGCCATACAGGATGGGTTTGATAAGGTCGGTGGTAAGGTTTTCTCTCGAATTTTTGATACTTTCCCATATTTATCCCTTCCTAGATCTGGCTGGCGTGTTCGATTGCCTGGATGATCTTGTAGTAGCCAGTGCATCGACAAAGGTTGCCGGTGATGGATTGGGCAATTTCCTCCCGTGTAGGATTCTTCCTTTCATCCAGCAACATTGCCGCAGACATGATAAATCCGGGTGTGCAATAACCACACTGCACCGCGCCATCCTGGATGAAAGCCTCTTGCACTGGATGAAGTTGTTCCTTGTCCGCCAGCCCTTCCACGGTTGTGATCTCGGCTCCATGGGCGCGTGGAGCCGGTACCAGGCAGGCCATGACCGCCTTGCCATCCAGGAACACCGTGCATGCCCCGCATTCCCCTTCTGCACAGCCTTCCTTACTGCCGGTCAACCCGCCTTCTTCCCGTAACAGGCGCAGGAGTGTTTTTTCGTATCCACTCGTGAAATTATATTTCCTGCCATTGATAATGGTTTGAATTGGTTCATTTGGAGATTGATGGGCAATGGGTTTGCCCTGGTTGTTCCCTTGTTCTTTCGCCAGCATCACCGGAGCGGATGGGAAACCGGTTCGTTCCGAGCCTTCAAGGAGGGATCTCAACCCGCGCCGGGTGAGGACTCGTACCATCTCGCGACGGTATATGGCCGAGCCGCGGATATCATCAATCGGACGGGAGGCATTGGCAGAAAGGTTAGCAGCCTGGCTTATAACCTCGTCAGTCAATTCTTTGGCAGCCAGATACGTTTCTGCTTCTTCTGCATGGATAATGGTTGGGGCAACGGCTCCCAGGGTTATGGCGGCATTTTCTACGCGTGAGGATTCGAGGGTCAGGATGATCGCCACGTTGACAATGGCAATGGCCTGGGCGCGGCGCAATCCAAGTTTCAGGAAAGTGCCCCGCTGGTTCTCTTTCAATGCCGGGAAGGAGATATCCACCAGCATCTCATCAGGGTGCAGGATGGTTTTTCGCACGCCTGTGTAGAACTGGTTAAGAGGGATCTTCCGTTCACCCTGTACGGATTTGAGAGTCATGCTGGCATTCATTGCCATCAAGGGCGTGATCGTATCGTTGGCAGGTGATGCGGTGATCAGGTTACCGGCCACTGTCCCGCGGTTGCGGATCTGTGGTGCGCCAACTTCCCAGCATGCACGCGCCAGAGGGTGGGCGTGTTGGCGCAATAGTTTCGATGCAGCACACTGGTTGTGCGTCACCAGGGGGCCAAGATGGATATTGCCATCTTCATCCAGAGTGATCCGGTCAAGTTGGGGAATACGGCTTACATCTACCAGGGTTTCAATCCCCTTGCGAACGCCACGTTCCAGTTCGAGGATCAAATCAGTTGCGCCAGCGACGATACGCGCTTTTTCCCCTCTTTCTTTCAATATTCGGATAACTTCATCAGTGGAGGTTGCGGTTATGTATTCAGACCACACGATGAGGCTCCTCGTAAAGCGTCATTGCGAGGGAAGCAGGCAAGTTATGCCATTCCTGAATAGAAATGGCCACTTCCCAGCATCCGCTCGCAATGACAGGCGAATCTACTGATTTCCGCCAGTAATGACTTCGTAACGGCGTTCGAAGGTTTCCACTGCCTGTCGGGCCAGCGAATCGACATTGCGAATGGCAGCTTTTAAACCATCCGTTCCGATCGAGGCTTCCAGGTTATCCAGTCCGCTCGTGATCTGCTCGCCTAGGCTAAAGAAGGCGGCATCAAAGGTGTAGAGCTTTTCCAGTTCATCCTCATTGATCTTGACAGCATCGAAGAAACCGGAATAACCATAGGAAGCCGTCTTGATCTTATCCATGAAGGTGCGCAGCTTGGTGGCAACGGATTCCATATCATCCAGCAGGGGGATTTCGCCGGCATCGGCCACATCTTTCTGCAGGCGGGATGTTCGATTATATAGTTCCTCGAATCGCAGGGCTACCTGTTCACGCAGGAGCTTGTCAGCTGCCCGGCGGTTCTGCCGTTCGATATACCCCTTGAAACCAGGAATATAGCTGCCAATCTTCTTGAAGATATCCTGGTCGCCGGTAACTTGGTCAAATAGGTTGCTCATGGTTCCTCCTAAAAAATGGATGGTGTTGCTCTATATTGGGTCGCTCACATTATAATGCCCGTTTGCAAAAATGGGAAATCGTTTAATATGCAGGCAGGGCGGTTTCAGCTAAGATACACGTTATAATCGGGCCGTCTCAATACCTCAATTTATCTACGTTTTGCAGTAGGTGAAGTTGTATTCTTATCAAGGAGAAATGATATGGCAAGTGAATTGAACCAGGTTATTGTACTCAGTAATGGCGGCTTGCGGCCGGACGGCAATGTTGTCAAGATTGACGATGTGCAGAAGTTGCGGTCTGCAATTGGAAAGCTGGCTGAAGTTTCAGCACTTGGAACGGGTGCAGTGCAAGGTTGGGCGCGTTATGCCATTCGTTCCGCAGCACTGGAACTGGGGATTGTTCCAGCCTCCATCCATGATCTGTATATGGCGCGCGGTCGCGGTGAAGTTCCGATGACCTTCACCGTCCCCGCCATCAATCTGCGGGTGCTTTCATACGATGCGGCTCGGGCTGTCTTCCGGGCAGCGAAGAAGATCGACGCTGCAGCGATCATTTTCGAGATCGCCCGGTCAGAGATTGGGTATTCTGCACAACGTCCAATGGAATATGCCACCAACATCCTGGCGGCTGCCATTGCTGAAGGATATACCGGCCCGGTTTTCATCCAGGGCGACCACTTCCAGGTTTCCAGCAAGAAGTACGCATCCGATCCGGAAGGTGAACTGCAGGCGGTTCGCGATTTGACGAACGAAGCGATCGCGGCCGGGTTCTTCAATATCGATATCGACACATCCACCCTGGTCGATATTGAGAAACCAACCGTGACCGAGCAGCAGGTTTTGAACTCATCGCTATCTGCCATGTTTACGGCTTACATCCGCTCGCTTGAACCAGAGGGGGTGACCATCTCGGTTGGCGGTGAGATTGGTGAGGTTGGCGGCCATAATTCCACTGAAGCTGAATTGCGCGCTTATATGGATGGGTATATTGATGAACTCGAGAAGCAGTCTCCCAGCGCGGCTGGTTTGAGTAAGATCAGTATCCAAACCGGCACATCCCATGGCGGAACGGTTTTACCAGATGGCACGATCGCAGAAGTCAGCCTGGATTTCGATACATTGCGCAACCTGAGCCGGGTGGCGCGAGCCGATTATTGCCTGGCCGGAACTGTCCAGCACGGTGCCTCGACACTGCCCGAGAACGCATTCGGCAAATTCGTGGAATATGAGGCAACGGAAGTTCACCTGGCAACCAATTTCATGACGATGTTCTACGAGCACATCCCGGACGACCTGCGCAACCAGATGTATACCTGGTTGGATAAGAATTCAGCATCCGAACGCAAGTCGGGTATGACGGATGAGCAGTTCTACTACAAGACCCGCAAGAATGCGCTGGGAGCTTTCAAGGCGCAAGCATGGGCTCTACCAGAGGGCGTCAGGCAGGAACTTGGGGCAACCTGGGAGAAGAAATTCGATGAATTGTTCGGTTACCTGGGCATTGCAGGTACGCGAGGTGTCGTTGAGAAATACGTTCATCCGGCGCCCGTTTTCCCCCGCCTGGAGGATTACCTGGGGGATGAGGCGGCTACGGAAGATGTGAAGGATCTGGCAGATTAGTGAAATAACCATGTATGCCTCGCACTGACCAGGGTGTTACCCGCGACCACTATATGTTGATCCCGCGCGTGTTGATCTTCCTCACGCGCGGGGATTCTGTTCTTTTACTAAAGGGGGCACCGAACAAGCGTTTATGGGCAAATAAATACAATGGGATTGGCGGTCATCTTGAGCAGGGCGAAGATGTGCTTTCTACCGCCCGGCGGGAATTGCTGGAGGAAACTGGCCTAAGCGCTGAACTGCGCCTTTGCGGTACACTGATCGTGGATTCGGGCGAGAACCCGGGGGTTGGGATCTATGTTCTAACCGGCGAGTGCCTGGAAGGTGAGCCGGTCTCTTCACCTGAAGGCAGACTGGAGTGGATTCCATTTTCCATGTTACCAGATTTGCCATTGGTGGAGGATGTGAATATCCTGTTACAGAAGATCAGAGGGATGGAATACAACGCTGCTCCGTTTGCAGCGCGATCGTTCTACGAAGGCGATCGATTGATTGTACAGTTTGAAAATTGACGAACTGCGGTCCGCGTTATCAACAGGAAGAATGATTACAGATTGTGCCAGAAGCGCAATCGCAAACCCCACAGGCTGCGTCTCAGTCTGAGCCAGGCTTGCACAGCTCTGCGCTGCTCCAGGCGGGAGGGTGGCTGTTCGGCGTATGTGCTGCGGACATACAAGTCCGTCAGCCAATCCAGGTCGCGGCGGATGGATGTGATGATAGCGGAGAGTTGCTGCCTCCCGGCCAAGGGTTCAAGGCGGGCGGTCAGTGCTGCGGAAAACTCATAGGGGGTCAGGGTACCAGCGCATGGCAGATTCCAGCGGTGACCGAGACGATACAGGCGTCGCTGGATGGTAACCAGCGCTTGGGGTGGTTTGTGCAAGTTCAGCAGCCAACCCTCCAATGGCGCGAGCAGTGCCAGCAACAGGATGATCCCGGCGGCCGCGAGCCAGCCCGTAGGGATGTCAACCAGGCTTTGCCACAAGCGCCGGAGAACCGCTGGTTTCGGGGGAGTGGGAACAATCGGTTGTGAGTTCGCCTCGAGTGGAGCGTCCGGCTCATGCAGGCGGGTGATGCCTGACTCATTGCTGGTAGGCTCGAATTCGATCCAGCCAATGCCGGGGAAGTAAACTTCAACCCAGGCATGGGCATTGTTGGCGTGTACGATAAAAGCGCTGCTCGTTTTGTCGTAATTCCCGCGTGCGTAACCGAGTACCAGTCGGGCGGGTATGCCGGCCGCACGAGACAGCACCACCATCGCGCTGGCATAATAATCACAGTAGCCGCGTTGCAAGTCGAACAGGAAGTAATCGACCACATCGCGCCCGGCGGGTGCGGCGGGTACGTTCAACGAATAGGGATACTGGCGCAGGTAGGCTTCGATGGCTGCCGCCTGGTCATATGGGTTGGTCTTTCCCGATGTAATCTCCGCGGCCAGGGTGCGCACCCGTTCAGGTAAATCATCGGGGAGTTGCAGGTAATCCTGCCGCACCTGTTCTGGGTATTCCGTTCCGGCAAGGCGTAGGTTTTCAACAGTTACGATTGGGAAGCGGGATTCGGCGGTATAAGTCCTGGCGGAGGTACTGGCGCTCACCAGATCGCCCGGGTTGTGCCAGGCGACGATCATTGGCTGGTTCAGCAGCAGCAATCCACCGGCACTGAAGATGAGTTCCCCTGGCTTGGTGCGCGTGACATGCTGGATAATGCGCTGATAGCCCTCCGGCGCTGCTTGCCCGCCTTGATACATGATCTTACCGGCAGCCACTTCCTCAGTTGTGAGTGAAGAGATAGCCCACCCGCGCCCGGTGTAGCGGTCAAAAATCTGACCGCGCCAGTAATAGCGTAGCGGTGACCCGTCATCATCCCCGAGCGGCATGCCGTAACCCTGTGGGATACCTTCGGTATTCTCTGGCTCATAGCCCTCTACACTGACCGTCATAACAATTTCCGATGAAAGTTCCTCTCCAGCGCCCACCTCGTGTGTGTTTGAAATGGTTCTTATGTCACTTGCAAAAAATCCCGCAGGAGTCCCGGGTGGTGATTGCAGGCCGAGGGATTCGGTGATCGGATCGCCGCGGCCTTCGAAGACTCCCTCTACAGCCTCGACCACATCCTGGATCGAGACCGAAGGCATCAGGGCGCCGACGGTGGCGAGTATCACGGACAGGCCGATTACCGAGATTGCCAGCCGGGGTTCGACATCGATCCGCTCCAGCCTGACAGCCTGCCAGCGGCGTCGGG
>JBFYSM010000366.1:0-4714 GCA_041301605.1 Chloroflexota bacterium
CCATCATCTCGAACAATCCCCAGCTGAACGGCGGGCCGGGCGATAACAGTTTCACCAATTTCGATGGGGGCGATGGGCCGGGGAATTGCTCGCCTATCGGCCTGCCCAATTACTGGGTAAACACGGCCAATCTCAACCTTCACATCCGCGACACCGTCTATGCCTACGCTGGATTGGGACCACCCATATCCCTGGCATTGAGTTACAACTCGGCTCCAGGCGCTCCTGGCATGTTCGGGAAGTATTGGCGCTTCTCCTATGAATCAGCCATCCAGCTCTTGCCGGACCGTGTCCTGGTTTGGAAAGGCTCCGGACAACGCCTGGGCTATGGGATCGCAGCGCCACCCCCGGGGCATGATCCCAATACACCCCTGGCAGGTGTATCCCTGGACGGAAGCCGCGACCGTCTGCTTTATTATGGTGCCTACTTCCTGCTCATCGAGTCCGGGTCCCGGCTGCAATACCGCTATGACAGGTTTTCAAACGCGCCCTGGGCGCCTCTGACCAGCATCACGGACCAGAATGGCAACGCCGTCCAGCTCGCCTATGATAACGAAAACCGTCTCACATCCATTACCGATCCATCAGCGCGCAGCACGACCTTTGCGTATGATGCCGGCCGTCGCTGCATCGGTTTTACGCTGCCGGATGGAAGCCAGGCGCAGTTTGCGTATGATGGCCAGGGCAACCTGGTGAAAGCCATCGATTTGATCGGCACAACGATTCTCTACGAATACGATGACAGGAGCTATCTCACGCGCATGGTCGTGGGACGCGATCAAAAAGCTACCACCTTCACTTATCGGGATGGCCGGCAAGGCCGGGTTCTGGGCGGTGTGACGGACGCCGCAGGGAACACCACTTCCTACGAGCTGGTCTCCATTACCCCCCGTCATGTGCGCGTCACCGATCCAGAGGGCAGTATCACCTCTTATTACAGCACGCCGCAAGGCTATACCGGGCGGGTGGTGGACCCTCTCGGGAATGCCATCGAAACCAGCTTTGCGAACGGGCTTCCGGTCAGGTTCACCAATTCCCGCAAACAGAGTACGCAATTGGAATACGATTCGCGTGGTAATCTCATCCGCACCAAGGATGCCCTGGGCTCGGTCTGGGCCAGCGCCTATGATCAGGACGACCGCCTGATCTCCGAAACCGATCCGCTCGGGGCAACCTGGCAGTATGCGTATGATGAACGTGGCAACTTGGTGCGTTCCACGTCTCCGGATCAGCGCACGCTCACCAGGGAATATGACAGTAAAGGTCAAATGGTCTCCCTGATCAATACCCGCGGAGAGAAAACCCTTTACGCTTATGACCGCTTTGGCAACCTGGTCACCATCACCCGCCCGCGCGGCGATACGGTCCAGCATGGCTATGATCCGCACGGGTTTCACCGTATTGCCACGACTGACGCCAATGGGTTTACAACGAAATATGAATTCGACGCCAATCGCCGCTTGACCCGTCAGATCCATCCTGATGGTTCTTCACGCGTATCTGAATATGACTGCTGTGCTGGCACCGCCGTCACGGACGAAAATGGGAATAAGCGCATAACCAGGCGCGATCCGGTCCTGCAGATCCTGGAGAAAACTGACCCCCAGGGCAACAGCAGCTTGTTTGTCTATGACCGTAATAAACGCCAGGTAAAAACCGAGGATGCCCTCGGCCGGGCCTGGGGCGTTGTATATGATCCTGCCGGTCGGATCGTTGAATGGAACAATGCAAATAACGAAAAAGGTCGTATGGAGTATGACCCTGAAGGTAATTTGATCGCCATCTGGGACGAACTGGGTAACAAAACCAGTTTCGTCTACGATGCGAATAATCGCCCGGTCGAAAGCACCGATCCACTCGGTCACACGCAGCGCGCAAACTATGATTCTTCCGGTCGCCTGATATCCACGACCAATGCCCGCGGCAATGTTGTCCAGATAAAATATGACCAGCTCGGCAGGATCGTGGAAAGATCCGTCGACAACAATCGCGTGGCAGCCTATGCATACGACGATCTTGGGAACCTGGTTCAGATGACAGATGCATGGGGTGTTACCAATTTTGCTTTCGATGCAGGCAGAAAAGCTGCCTCGATCCGCTTCCCCGACCAGACCGCCATCGCAGCTTCCTACGATCCGAACGGCAACCTCGCCTCGCTGACGTATCCGGGTGGGCAGACGGTGAACTATGTTTACGATGTGCGCAATCGTGTTGCCCGCATGGAATGGGGTCGGCAGTTTATCTCGTTCCGATATGATGCGGTCGGGAACTTGGTCGAGGTCTCGCGCTCCAACGCAACCCAGACGACCTGTGCCTACGATGCCGCCAACCGTTTGACCAGGCTTGTCCATCGTGCCAAATCAGAACCCTTTGCAGATTTAAGCTACACGTACGATCCGGTTGGCAACATCACCGCAGAAAGCGGCACTCTGCCCCTCCAGGCCCGGCCTCTGGAAGCGCCCTCTCCAATGGCTTATAACAGCCTCAACCAGATCGTGCGCCTGGGAGATGAACCCTGCACATACGATCCGGACGGCAACTTGACGGGCATGGGCTCGGGAAGATGGCAGGCAAAATACGATCCGCAAAATCGCATGACCGAGATCGTTCGGGATGGACAGGTGCGCAGGTATTCCCACAATGCCAATGGGCAGCGCGTCCAGGTCGACACGCAAGCAGGCAGGCGGGTCTATCATTATGATTTATCAGGCAGGCTCCTCTTCGAAACCGATCAAACCAGCGCGTTGGTTGCCTTCTATCTCTACAGGAATGCCCACCTGGTTGCCCGCGTCGATGCATCCGGAGCGGTTCTCTTCTACCATTTCGACAAGACAGGCAACACGCTGGCCCTCAGCGACCATACAGGGGATGTGGTCGCCGCATATGCTTATGATCCGTATGGCGCCATAACCAACAAGCTTGGGGAAGTGGACAATCCTTTCACCTATGTGGGCGAATTTGGCGTGATGGATGACGGTAATGGCGTCTATTGGATGCGCTACCGAATTTATGACGCCCACACCGGGCGCTTCGTTCAGAAGGATCCCTTGGGTTTTGTCGAAGGGACCAATCTATACGCCTATGTATCCAATAACCCCATCAAGAACATTGATCCGTTCGGATTGGCCTGGTACTGGCCGCCATCCTGGTTTGAACCTGGAACGCAGGCCGCCATCGAGACCGGCACTGGACTTGCCGCTGACCTGACTGGAGGCGCGATATTGACCGGAGCAGTGGGAGGCACGATTACGGTCGCCGGGGTAACGCTTTCAGCTCCGGTGGTTGGTACCGTCGTTCTTCTTGGTGGGCTGGCTCTCACCGTCAAGGGCATAATGACCTGGAATAGTTCGGCCCAGGCGCAAAAGGCTCAACAGATCCAGACGGACGCGAATAAAAAATGGCTGGCCCAGGGTCCTGACGGTAAATGGAAGATTGATCCTCTTTTTGAAGACACATTCAATGAAGCAAATCGTCAAAAATTACAAGATCTGGCAGATCAATTGAATAACCAACCTGAATGCAAGCCGTAAAGGTCGCTATGAAAAGACAATTGTTTACCATCCAGAACACCTACACGTATGACAATCTTGGCTGTCTGGCATCTATGCATTCCGAGGATGGGCAGGAAGTATCCTTTACCTACGACGCAGCCTGGAACCGGACAGCAGTGACCGTGCGAGCTGCAGCGAAGCAGCCAGCCTCCGGGAAAGACCCCGGGCAAAGCAGCCAGCAGCAGACATTCATTGACGCAGCCAAAGGAGAGTCCGTCACCCCGGTTGATGAAACCCTGATCGATTCCCGCCCGGCGCTTCTTGAGATCATCGTGCTCAGTGGCGATCTTGAGAACCAGCGCTTTTCGGTGACCGATAAAATGGGCTTGGGGCGTGAAACCGACAACGATCTGGTCTTGAAAGATCAGAAAGTGTCAAGGCACCATGCCATCATCCAGCGCACGGGGAGCATATACCAGATTGTCGATCAGAACAGCGGAAACGGAACATATGTGAACGGGAAACGTATCAGCGAGCCAACATTCCTTAGACACGATGATCTTGTCTTAATCGGCGACACCAAATTGAAGATCCATTTCCCATCCTAGAATATCGTCCGGTTTCAACCTGCCCTTCCGCGGGAACAATATGAAAAAAGGCGCAACAGCTATCGTCAAAGATACCTTCCACTCAGGTTGGGTTGGACTGGTCGTTCTCACCTGGCTGCTTGCCTCCTGCCAGAACAATCCCACCCAGCCCCAGGTGGTGGTCTATACCTCGGTGGACCAGGTATACGCCGAACCTGTTTTGCAGGCCTTCGAGGCAGCCAGCGGGATTCACGTGCTTCCGGTCTACGATGTGGAAGCCACGAAAACCGTGGGCTTGGCGCAAAGGTTGCTGGCGGAAAAAGGGAATCCCCAGGCTGATGTTTTCTGGAGCGGGGAATTCACCCAAACCATCTACCTGAAAGAACAGGGAGTTCTGGCAGCGTATCGATCGCCCCAGGCAGCCGGACTGCCTTCTGGATACCTCGATCCTGAAGGGTTCTGGTACGCATTTGGCGGACGGGCGCGGGTTATTCTGGTGAACACCGACCTGGTCGGACCGGGAGATGAACCCGCCTCCATCTATGACCTGCTGGATGAACGCTTTCCCGGCCGCCAACTGGGCATCGCCAACCCGCTCTTCGGCACGACCTCCACCCAGGCAGCCGCGCTGTATGC
>JBFYSM010000371.1:0-4252 GCA_041301605.1 Chloroflexota bacterium
AGAAGGTGACCATCACCGCCTCGACCAACCTCAACAAGGGCGATATCGACCGCATGGTGCAGGAATCCCGCCAGCACGAGGCCGAAGACAAGAAACGCCGCGAACTGATCGAAGCCCGCAATATGGCTGACAGCCTGACCTACCAGACCGAAAAGGCATTGAAGGAACTGGGCGATAAGGTCCCTGCGGATGAGCGCTCCAAGATCGAAGGCAAGATCAACGATCTCAAGCAGGCTGCCCAGGGCGAAGACACCGACAAGATCAAGAAACTGGGCGAGGAAGTCCAGAATGCCTTCCACGCCCTGAGCCAGCAGTTGTACGCCCAGGGACAGGCCCAACCTGGTGCACAGGAGCCCGGTCCGCAAGGCTTCGGCGGAGCACAACCCGATGCCGGTCCGGCAGGGGCGCCTCCCAGCAATGACGGGGATGTGATCGACGGCGAAGTCCGGGACGCATAAAAACAAAAGAACAAAACACAAAATGGGTGACAAGAGCAGTCACCCATTTTGTGTTTTGTTATATAATCCCACCCATGCGCACCCAACCCATCCCCCTGTTGAAGAAAGACCGCCTGCGCGTCCTGAGGAAGAAAAGGCTGATGTACATCCTGGTCGGCATCGCCGCCTTCTTCGTTCTTGCCATCGGGTTGTATTTCATTCCTCCCATCCATGACCGGCTATCCTGGCGGCTGGCGGAATTGCGCACCCGCATCGTTTACTGGTTGAACCCGCCCGAAGAGGCGGTTTTCGTTCCCACCCAGCAGGCCCAGGTGGATTGGATCGTCACCCAGACCATGGCGGCCTTGCAGGGGCCATCCCAAACGCCCACGCCTCCCGCTGGCCCGACTGCCACGCCGACCATTACCCCCACCCCCCTGCCGCTTTCCGCTCACCTGGATGTGCCGGTGTATGCCCACCAGTGCTTCCGCTGGAATTATTGCGGGCCAGCCAATTTGACCATGGCGCTCAAGTTCTGGGGCTGGGGCGGGACGCGCGACGATGTCGCCGCGGTCATCAAGCCCGGCGTGCAGGATCCCAGCCTGGATTTCATCCAGCAAGGCTTCTGGGATAAGAACGTGATGCCCTATGAAATGGCGGACTTCGTCAACGAGAATACCAACCTGCGCGCCTTGTACCGCATCGGCGGTGACCTTCAAATGCTAAAAAACCTGCTTGTACAAGGCTTCCCGGTCATCATCGAAAAAGGATATTATGAATTCAGCTACACCGGGGAACTGGCCTGGATGGGACACTATTCCTTCGTGACCGGCTACAACGATGCCTCCGAGGGCATGATCTGGCAGGACACCTACCCAAACGCCTGCAACGACAGTGACCCGGCCGTGATCGAACAGAAGGGACGCGACAACCTTTCCCCCTACGATGATTTCATGCAAGGCTGGCGCGGGTTCGATTATGTTTTCATCGTGGTGTACCCGCCCGAACGGGAAGAAGAACTCCAGGTCCTGCTCGGCCCCTGGGCAGATCCTGATTGGGCGGCACGCCATGCGCTGGATACGGCCAACCGGGAGATCCCATCCCTGGCAGGCAACAATCTGTACTTCGCCTGGCTCAACAAGGGCACCAGCCTGGTTGCCCTGGGTCAATACGAGGAAGCCGCGGCGGCTTTCGATATGGCCTTCCAGGTTTATGCCACCCTGGGCGGGGACAACACCCAGCGTCCCTATCGCCTGCTCTGGTATCAAGATAGTCCCTTTGCAGCCTACTACTACGCAGGCCGCTACCAGGATGTGATCAACCTGGCCGAAGTAACCTTTAGCACGATCGATACCGACACGCTCGAAGAGACTCTCTACTGGCGCGGCCTGGCTGAATTCTCCCTCGGCGATACCGAAGCCGCATTCAGGGATGTGCGCGAAGCCCTCCGCCTGAACCCCAATTTCAAACTTGCCAGGGAACAACTGGCCCAATGGGGTATCAGCCCTTAGAAACTATGAGACGATAAGACTCATGACCATAAGACTTCTTCATTTTGCCGATGCCCACATCGACATGGCCAACTACGGCCGCCACGACCCTCAGACCGGCCTCCCGCTGCGCGTCCTGGACTTCCTCAAGTCCCTGGATACCATCGTGGATACCGCCATCGCCGAGAAAGTCGACCTGGTGCTCTTCGCCGGTGACGCCTACAAGGACCGTTCCCCGGCCCCCACCTTCCAGCGCGAGTGGGGCAGGCGCATCATGCGCCTCTCCCAGGCCGGCATCCCGACCCTGCTGCTGACCGGCAACCACGATCTATCCCCGGCCATCGGACGTGCCCATGCCATCCAGGAATTCGACACCCTCCAAGTGCCACATGTGCGCGTCCTCGACAAGCCCTGCCTGCTCACTGCCGATGACCTCGGCCTGCCCGTGCAGGTGATCGCCATCCCATGGGTATCTCGTTCCGGGCTGGTGGCTGCCCTGGGCATGGATGGCACAGACCTAAACGAGATCTACGCCGAGATCGAGGAGCGGCTGACAACGCTGGTCCAGGAAACCTGGCTGGGACAGGTGGATCCATCCCTGCCGGTCATCCTGATGGCGCATGCCTCGGTGCAGGGCGCCCTCTACGGCTCGGAACGAACCGTCATGCTGGGCGCCGACCTGGTGCTGCCCGGCTCGCTGGTCAAGGATCCGCGCCTGGATTACGTGGCCCTGGGGCACATCCACAAGCCGCAGAACCTGAACGAGAACGCCCACCCGCCGGTGATCTATCCCGGCTCGATCGAACGCGTCGACTTTGGCGAAGCGGATGATGAGAAATTCTTTGTGATCGCAGAAGTGGATAAAGGCCAGGCAAAGGTTGAGTGGCGCAAGCTGGAAGGCATCCGGCCGTTCATCGATTGCCACCTGGAACTGGGATCATCCGAAAATGTCCCCTTGGCCATGAAAGCCGCCCTGCCCAAGCCGAAAACCATGACTGGTGCCATCGTACGCCTGACCGTGAGTTACCCGCGCGAGTGGGAGACCATGATCGATGAATCCGCCCTGCGCGAACATGCTTCGGAAGCCTTCGAATTCCACCTGGTCAAGCGCCCGCAGATGGAAGCCCGCATCCGCCTGCCCGCCGACCAGACCGTCAGCAGCCTGAGCCCGTTGGATCTGCTGGAGCAGTACTGGCTGGCAACCCATACCGGGCCGGGGGATGCGGAAGCGCTTCAAAAGTTGGCGAGGGAAATCGTCGAAGAGGAGTAATTCAACACAGTCAGATCAAGCTTTCTCAACACAACGGGCACAAAGTTCCACGAAGGAAATGCCATTTTTATTTCTCTTGTGCCCCTTGCTGCTCCTTTGAGATCTTTGTGGTGAAGTTTTTTCCTTCCCCGACGGAATGTGACTTCTTTGAACGAAACGCTTCCAGTTACAGAAAGTCAACTACATACACAAGAATCCAGTCCGCAAGGATTGGTGAACCGGCCAAAGGATTAGCGGGTTTTGCCTCTATCTTTATTCTGAACAACGTGCTATACTAAATCAGCCTATTATTACCTTATTTATCCGTATACAAATCTGGGCAGGTGGTGAAAAATGAATGCGGAGAGCACTTTCCTGGTTCAATAGGCGTTCGAATATCCATCTGCAGGCGTCTCTGGATCCATTCTTGGAGGTACTCCAATTTGGATGCAGGGTGGCGAAATGGTTCTCGAAGCATACCGAGCCAGTTTTCGCCAGTCGCGCTCCTTT
The DNA here is from genome assembly GCA_041301605.1 of Chloroflexota bacterium. Classification (GTDB taxonomy): domain Bacteria; phylum Chloroflexota; class Anaerolineae; order Anaerolineales; family Villigracilaceae; genus VGNO01. The sequence goes on from JBFYSM010000371.1 coordinate 3,687, forward strand.
TATTTGACTTTTCATAGAAACAATCGTTTTCACAAGGAGATTAAAATGGTTACAAACGAAATGAGTATCACGATCGAGCGACCCATCAAGGAAGTTTTTGCTTATGTCAGCGACCTCCAGACTGGCATCCATTGGCAGAACGGGTTGTTGGAAGTAAAGCGTACCAACGCAGGTCCGCTGGGCGTCGGAGCCCAATTTTCGTCTGTCCGCAAATTCATGGGCCGGAAGATGGCGTCGAGCGTTGAGTTCTTTGCCTTTGAGCCGGATCGAAAGATCGCCTTTAAAAGCATCACGGGCGATTCCCCTTTCGTACAAACCATGCTCTTCGAATCCATATCAGAGGGCACCCGCGTGACCTCGCGGCTCGAACTGGAAACATCCGGCCTGATGGGCCTGGCCGAACCATTGGTAGCCTCCGGTTTGAAGCGGGAAGTGGCTACCAATTTCGGCGTGCTGAAGGACTTGCTTGAAAACCAGGTTGCACCTACCTCGGCTTAATCCAAAGGCAGTATCTTCTCAAAAAGAAGGGGAAAGTTGGGGGGGTGTGCGGGCGGCTCCGCCGCCCG
>JBFYSM010000372.1:0-11488 GCA_041301605.1 Chloroflexota bacterium
GCCGGGGATGCGATCGATACCGGCCTGCTGGATACCATCCGCAGCCTGCGCCCGCAATACAAAGTCGGGCTCATCAGCAACGCCTGGTCCGGCCTGCGAGCGTATATCACCCGGAACGGTTTTGCAGATATCTTCGATCACATGGTCATCTCGGCCGAAGTGGGCATGATGAAACCCGAACCACAGATTTACTACCATGCGCTGGAACAGTTCGGCGTTACCCCGCAGGAATCAGTTTTCCTGGATGACTTCCAAGAGAACATCACCGGAGCGCAGGCGATTGGCATAAACGCCATCCACTTTACGGATCCCCAGCAAGCGCTCCAACAATTGAAGTCCATGCTTAATTCCCAGGCCTGATCCCCTACCAGGGGGCAACCTGGTAAAGGAAAAATAACAATGAAACCCAACACAACCATCCGCGATCTGGGTGATGGTCTTATCCTGCGCCATTCGAGCCGGAAAGATATCAAAGCCCTGGCCACCTTCAATGCCATGATCCACAGCGAGGAAGGCCCCGACCAGCCGGACGAACGCGTCGCGGCCTGGACGCGTGACCTGCTATCCGGCCATCACCCGACGCACAACTCCGATGATTTCACCATCGTCGAGGAGACCAAGACGGGCAGGATCGTCTCGGCAATGAACCTGATCTCGCAAACCTGGTCTTATGAGGGGATTCCCTTCGGCGTCGGGCGGCCGGAACTGGTCGGCACGCTGCCCGAATATCGCAACCGCGGCCTGGTGCGGGTCCAGTTCGATGAAGTCCACAAGTGGAGCGCCGAACGCGGGGAATTGGTCCAGGGCATCACCGGCATTCCGTATTTCTACCGCCAGTTCGGCTACGAGATGGGATTGGAACTGGGTGGCGGTCGGACCGGGTTCGAGCCGCAGTTGCCGAAACTGTCCAAAGGCGAGAAAGAGCCGGTGACCTTCCGCAAGGCCGTCGAAACTGACATTCCATTCATGATGGAAATCGCTGCGCATGCGGCCCGGCGTCACCTGATCACCTGCCCCTACGATGAAACAATGTGGCGCTATGTGCTGTCTGGCCAGTCCAAGAACAATGTCAACCGACATGAGTTCCGCATCATCGAACGCTCCGGGACGAAGGAACCGCTGGGCTACCTGATGCATCCCTGGTATCACTGGAACACCGGACTGATCGTAAACGAGTACGAACTCAAACCGGGCACCTCCTGGCTGGAGGTCACACCCGCCGTGGCGCGCTACCTGTGGAAAACAGGCGGTAGTATGTTGTCAAAGGAAGAGAAACCCCGGACAGCTTATGCCTTCTGGCTGGGATTGGAGCACCCGGCCTATGAGGTGTTGCGCGAGGCCCTGCCGCGCGTCCGCCAGCCGTATGCCTGGTACATCCGCGTGCCGGACCTGCCGGGCTTCCTGATGCACATCAAGCCGGTTCTGGAGCGGCGGCTGGCAGAGTCGATTGCCGTCGGTTACAGTGGCAAGTGGGAGGTCCGCCTGTACCGCAGCGGCGTGCGTATGGCCTGGGAAAAGGGCACCCTGGCCGGGATCGAGGCCTGGCAGCCGAAGCCGTTCGAAGAAGGCCAGGCGGCCTTCCCAAACCTGACCTTACTGCGCCAGGTGTTCGGCCATGCCACACTCGATGAACTGAAAAGCGTCTTTGCAGATTGCTGGTACCGGAACGATGAAACCCGCCTGCTGCTGAACATCCTGTTCCCCAAGAAGCCTTCGAGTTTCTTTGGCGTTTCATGAACAACGGCGAAGGGTAAGGCGAAATTCATTTCGCCATCTGCATAGAGATCCTCTTTGAAAAAGCCCGATCCCTATCCCGTCTACCTCTTCCTGAGTTGCGCTTCCGCGCTCCTGTTCAGCCTGGCATTCACGGTGGGCTCCCTCTACGAGGTGACCATCGCCGCCCTGACCCCGCTGCAACTGGTGCTGGTTGGCACCACCCTGGAAGCCTCGGCCTTTACCTTCGAGATCCCCACCGGCGTGGTTGCAGATATATATTCACGGAGGGCTTCGGTCATCATCGGGCACGCTTTGATCGGGTTGGGATTTTTGATCTGGGGCATGTTCCCATCTTTCTTACCCATCCTGCTGGCACAGGTGGTTTGGGGGTTGGGTTACACCTTCACGAGTGGGGCCACGCAAGCCTGGATCACGGACGAGATCGGCGAAGAAAGGGCCAACAAGGCTTTCCTGGCCGGCAACCGGCTGGGGTTGATCGGGGCGCTGGCGGGCATGCTGCTGGCGGTCCTGATCGGCAGTTTTACATCTCCAGCCTTGCCGATCGTGGTCAGCGGTGGAGGACGCATCCTGCTGGCCATCCTGCTGGCCTTCATCATGGTCGAGCAGGGCTTCAAACCGGTCAAAATGGAGGAACGCACTACCTGGCAACAGATGGGGGATACCTTCCGCAAGGGTTTGCGAACCGTGCGCCGCCGCCCGGCGTTGCTGGCTGTGTTGGGGGTGGGGCTTTTTTATGGACTCTACAGCGAGGGCTTCGACCGCCTGTGGGTCAAGCACCTGCTGGATGCGTTCGAACTCCCGGTCATCTTTGGCAAAAACCAGGTGGCGTTCTTTGGTTTGCTGGATGCGGCCAGTATCCTGCTATCCATTGCTGCCACGCGCCTGGCTGAGAAGCGGATCGATACCAGCCAACCGCGCGCCATTGGGCGGGCCATGTTGGGCATCACCGCTGGGATCGCGGCTTCGATCATCGCTTTTGCATTGGCACCGTTCCTGGGGCTGGCGATTGGTTTGTATGTCTTGATCTCCGCCCTGCGGGATGTGCGTTCACCGCTGACCGACGCCTGGGTCAACCAGCGCCTGGACCCGGAAGTGCGCGCCACCATCCTGTCCATGTCCAGCCAGGTGGACGCGGTCGGCCAGATCGCAGGGGGGCCGGCCATCGGCCTAGTGGCGAATGCGGTATCCGTGCCACTGGCAATGGCGATCTCGGGTACGTTGTTGACTCCCGCCCTACCCCTGGTGGCGCGCGCCAACCGGCTGCACGAAAGTGAAACGGAGCAGAATAACCGGTGATCGCTCGGTGGTATGTTATTTCTTGTGGTGAAGGTATACGATATACCCGTAGATCAAAATGATGAGGGCATATTCATGGATCTGCCAGTCTGCATATCCACGTATGCCAGGCGCCAGGATGAAGAGCACACCGATTATTACATCCAATATGTAAGGGCGGATCTTTGCCATAGCAGCCTCCGATGCATGGGTATCATGTTATTGTGAACTCATTATAACATTCACAACATCATTATCTTCGTGAGATTTTCTCTCTCGATGCACAGGATGGCTTCTGGATGCTCACACACTCCATCTCAACCCGGTGTGGTAATGGAAAATATTGTATAATCCCTTCATCCAAAGGATTAGACATGGAACAAATCACCATCCGGATCAAGGACAAAAGAAAAGCGCGAACACTTTTAGATTTTCTCAAATCATTGGATTTTATCGAAAGTGTATCTGAGAAAGATTTGTCTGCTGAAAAGTCAGCCAATGAAAATGGGGAAAAGGATTTCTTTGCGATGGCTGGTCTTTGGGCCGGACGGGATATTACGCTTCAATCTATTCGTGAGCAAGCCTGGCCTTACCGCGCAGGATCCTCTGTGATACCAATATCCTGATCGAGTTCTATAAAGGCAATTCTGACATTGTTCGGGAATTGGAACGTGTAGTTTTCCAATCTATCAATTTCTGTGATTACTGCGGGTGAATTGTATTTCGGCGCAAGGGATAAGCGCGAACTGGGGCAGATCAAGAAGAACTTATCATTATTGAACCAAATTCCCGTTGATGCCGATATTTCCGAAAAATTTCTTGCACTGCTTGAAGAATACGCCCTGAGCCACAAACTGAGTGTGCCAGATGCTCTGATTGCTGCCACTTCGTTTTCATAAAACTTGCCGCTTTACACATTAAACATCAGAGACTTTCAATTCATTCCTGATCTACAGTTACATAACGCGTAAATTCTCGCACCAATCGAACTTCGCGGAGCACACCCACTCATCTCTGATTGGAGAAGATGCAATTGGTTGTGCACATGTAGCACAGGGATTCCTCCTTGTGCAAGTTCAATCCAAGAATTACACATATCGCCACCGGAAACTTCAACCCTGAGTTTTTGCTCAGAATTGTATGTAGGCGTTGGGATTGATTCTATTGGCGGGTGTATCATTATCCGATTTGATTCTACTCCTTTCCAGTTGCACGTTTAGCCAGATGGTTTTATAGTTACGTAGTTCGGTAGTCAAACAACGATCTGACCCATGACTATTCGACCAGGAGACCTACTATGTTCCACGGCGGCGGCTGGCTTGTAAATATGCGTTCGGGCGATGAAAAGCCCAAGGTGACCAAAGAACTGCTTCTGCGCGTACTCAACTACGCCAGGCCTTACTGGGGACACATTTCGGGCATGCTGGTGATGATCCTGCTCAGCACGGGGGTGGGCCTGGTCTCCCCGCTCATCTTCCGCACCATGATCGATAAAGTGTTACCGGCCAAGGACCTCCACCAACTGGTCATCCTGGCGATTGCCTTGTTGCTCCTGCCGCTCCTTAACGGTGGGATCTCCGTCATTCAACGGCGGCTCAATTCTATAGTTGGTGAAGGCGTCATCTTCGATCTGCGCGTGGCGCTTTTTGCCAAATTGCAGCGGATGAGCCTGCGCTTCTTCACCAACACCAAGGTTGGCGAGTTGATGTCCCGGCTCAACAACGATGTGGTCGGTGCCCAGAACGCCATCAGCAATACCATAGTCAATATTGTCACCAATCTCATCCAGGCGGTTGCCATCCTGGCCGTCATGCTTTCGCTCGAATGGAAGTTGACCATCATCAGCGTGCTGATCCTGCCGCTGTTCATCTTCTTTGCCCAACGGCTCGGCAGGGTGCTGCGCGATATCGCCCGCCTGGGCATGGAACACAACGCCAAGATGAACGCCCACATGAACGAAACCCTCAACATTGGCGGGGCGCTGCTCGTCAAGCTTTTTGGCCGGTCGCACGATGAAACAAACCGCTTCCGCGAGCGGGCCTCCAACGTGCGGGATATCGGCGTGCGGCGGGCCGTCATCGGCTCATCGTTCTTCGTCCTGCTTGGCCTGGTGGGGGCGGTGGGTACGGCGCTCGTCTATGGCCTGGGCGGCTGGTACGTGATCCAGGGGGCATTCACTATCGGCACCATCGTTGCCTTTGGCTCGTACCTCGGCCAGCTCTACGGCGCGTTGCAAGGGCTGGCAGGTGCGCCGGTCGAATTCTCGACCTCCATGGTCAGCTTCGAGCGCGTCTTCGAGGTTATCGACCTGCCCCAGGATATTGGCGAAAAAGAGGATGCGATTGTTTTACAGAACGTGAAGGGTGAACTCGAATTCGACAACGTAACCTTCAACTACGAATTGGATGAAACCAAATTGCTCAAGGATGTCAAGCGGTATGGAAGGATGGCAGATGTGGGAGCAGTATTGTCGGGCGGGAAACCGGCAACAGACAACGAACGACAGACAACGAGTAAGGGGCTGAACGGACAATCGCCCGAACTCGGTGACCGGGGAGAAAGAAGCGAAGCGTACTCCCCCGATCCGGAACCAACCTCCCAGGCCAGGATCACCGCCCTGGAGGGAATCTCCTTCACCGCCCATCCCGGGCAACTGGTCGCCCTGGTCGGCCCTTCGGGCGCGGGCAAAACCACGCTGACATATCTCATCCCAAGATTGTACGACCCGACCGGCGGCGTCATCCGCGTCGACGGGCATGAACTGCGGGATGTGAACCTTGATTCGCTGGCGGCTGCGATCGGCATGGTGACGCAGGAAACGTATCTCTTCCACGACACTATTCGGACGAATCTAACCTATGCAAAAATGGATGCCTCGCAAGCGGAGATCGAAGCTGCCGCACAGGCTGCCAACATCCACCACTTCATCATGGAATTGCCGGATGGCTACGACACGATCGCGGGTGAGCGCGGCTACCGGCTGAGCGGTGGCGAGAAACAGCGCATCGCCCTGGCGCGCGTGATCCTGAAAGACCCGCGCATCCTGGTACTCGATGAAGCCACCAGCCACCTCGACAGCGAATCCGAAGCGCTGATCCAGGAGGCCCTCAAGCGCGTCATGGCCGGGCGCACGAGCATCGTCATTGCCCACCGCCTGTCCACGATTTTGGCCGCGGATCTGATCCTGGTGATGGATCGAGGTAGGATTGTGGAAAGAGGGACACACGAGGAGTTAATTGCGCTAAATGGGTTGTATGCCCAATTGTATGAGACGCAATTCAATAGGGAAAAGGTTTAAGCCCAGCCCGTCGCTTCGCAACTCATCCCCAAGATACGACGATGAAAATTTGGGGGCAAATTACGGATTCTTCACCGAAACCAGGATCACCGCCCGTTCCACGCGTAAATCCTCACGTATTACCAGCAGGCGCAGGGCATACAGGCCATTCAAGTCACTGGTATCCCATTCCGCCAACAGACTCTCTTCCACGGGCGCATCCACATCCGCGCCGATCTGGAACCATTCCTGCGGGTTCAGCCCCTGGCCGTATTCCAGGCGATAGGAAGCAAAATCATCTCCTGTGGCTGTGCCGATGATCTCAACCATTCCACTGACTTCCGCAAATAAGGCCGGTGAAGCGATATTGATATCTGGATCGGGAGATGGCACCTGGATGGTATCGTAGGAGGAGGGCGGAGCCAGGATGCCCGCCGCTTCGGCCCAGGCCTGTGCATCAGATGGCACCATCATGTAAACTCTTTCCTCGATCAGTTCCGGCGGGGTGAAAACGGTTGCCAGGAAGCCCGTCTCGCGGTTGACCTCGAAAGCCTGGAAGAGCGTATCGGCCTGGTTCGGCTCGTTGCCGGTGATGAACACATCCCGGACCACATTCGGGCAGGCCGAGGTCACCAGCAGGCCGGATGGGTCGCAGACTTCCATCTCGGTTACGCCGGGAGGCATATCCCAGCCCAGAGCCGGCAAGCCCTGGCTGGCATATTGCATCAGCGCGCTCCACAGGCCGGACACCGCATCCAACGGGACCTTCACCTGCCCATCGCCCATCCAAACCGCCGCGACACGCTGGGGGGTATAGCCGACCAACCAGGCATCCTGCCCATTGGATGTCTGCCCGAGTTTCACACCCGCCGGTCGGCCGATCTCAAGCAGGGCGGCATCCCCGAACATTGGACCGCGGGCCACACCATCGCTCAAGATATCATTCATGAGATACACCAGTTGGGCGCTGACCAGCAGCAGCCGCTCGGGCTGCTGCCAGTCCAGCCAGATGGCATGATCGACCGTGGAAACTTCCAGCACGGTGATTGGACGGAAACTGGTCGCCGTTATCTCCTGCCCGGCCATCACACCCTCGGCGGCGAAAACACCATAAGCCTGGGCAGCCTCCAGCAAGGTCTGGTCACCGGACAGCAGGCTGAAATCGGGCGACAAATCGATGCCAAACGATGCGGCAGTGCGGCGCACATTTTCCAGCCCCATCTGCTCCAGCAGGGATGCGGCCGGCGGCAGGGTATCGTTGACCAGCGCCTCCCGCAGGCTGACCGGGCCGCGGTACCTGCCATCGAAGTTTTCAACCATACCGGGGATATCCCAGCCCAGGGAGGCCGGGCTCAAGCCACGTGTGAAACCGGTCAGGTAAATGAATGGCGTCAACAACGAACCCGCCGGGTGCGAGGACAGGTAAGCCGTCCCCTGGCCGAGACGGGTCTCCCCGACCGCCGCCAGCACCTGCCCGCTGCCAGCATCGAGCACCAGGGCGCTGGCCGCCAGGGACTCCCATCCCGGCTCCGGCAGGAGGGAGGCCAGGAACCGGGCGGCTTCACAGGATGAACCATCCGCCGCCGTGATCTGCGTCAGGTTGCCGGCCAGGTGCAGGGTCTGGGCCTGGAGCGCACATTCGACCTGCAGTTGTAATGCGTAATCCAACGTGGTACGGATGACCAGCCCGCCGCGGGCCACGCGCCCGCTTCCCAGGTGTTCGTTCAGTTGGGAAAGAACAAGGTTGGTGAAGGCGGTACCCCCCTCACCCCGGGCCTCTCCCCCCTGAATAGAAGGGGGGAGAGGGGGAATGGACTGAACCATCCCCATCGCCAGCATGATCTGCAAGGTTTCCAGGCGGCGCTGTTCGGCGGCTTGGGGGGCATCGAATGGGTTGAGCGCCGGGGCCTGGCCGACTGCCGCCAGCAGGACAGATTCCGAGAGGTCCAGATCGGCGGCAGACTTGCCGAGATATAGTTGGGCAGCCGATTCGATGCCATAGGCATAGTTCCCAAAATCGAGGCTGTTCAGGTACCATTCCAATACCTGCTCGCGGCCATAGCGCTGGGTCACCTGGGCCGCCAGGATGCGCTCGCGCAGGGCGCGGCGGATGGATGCTGGTTCATCCCACAGCAGCAGTTCGGAGACCAGTTTCTGGGCTAACGTGGGATGAAGGTCAGGTTCCTGCCAGCCTTCCACCAGGTAGCCAGGATGCTCCCAGAAACCCGTATCCGCCAGAACCAGGGTGGCATCGACCAGGTCAACAGGGATGCGGTCATACGGGGTGTAGGTACGCGGGGCATCCTGCGGTGCCAGGGTCAGCAGCAAGTGCTGGCCGGTCCGGTCGTAGATGCGGGTGGGCTGCAGGAGCAGGCCATCCTGTGGATCCAGCAGGATGGGCAGTTGGTCGATGGATGGCAGGTCGCGGGTCAGGCTGGCGTAGGTTAGGGCAGATGCCAGGATCAGGATGGCAACCAGGGCGCTGATGATGAACCCGGCCCCCATCCCGAAACGCAGCCAATGGCCCTTTGCCCGTTGCCGGGACTGCTGGCTGCGGTCACGCCGCTTGCGGACGATATCGAGGCTGGATGGCATATTACCCTTTGATGAGGTTGTCCAGCCAGCCAGAGAAACCGCGCTTGGGCATCTCCCCGTGCACGCTGCCGGTCAGGCCGTTGATGAGCACGCGGTATTTTTCATCATCGAAAAAATAGACCGTAACCCAGAGCGGAACCAGGATAAGTTTGAACGAGGCGATGTGCAAGGAAGATGTGGCATACGAGAGGCTATCCACCATGCCCTGTTTCGAGGCGATCTCCTGGCGGATATTACGCACGGCGGACTGGCGGGCCTCCAGTGAGGCATCAGCCATCGCCAATTGGTATACCTCCGCTGGCCAGCCAGAAAGGTATTTGGCATCATAGACCGGGGCTGTAGGGAGATCATACTCCTTGAGGGTTTGCTTGAGCAGATCCGCCAGATCCTTGCAGGCAGGGATGGGGATATCGTTATAGTGGACAACCTCCTGGCCGGAAACCGCCACCCATTGCTTGTTACGGTAGACGCGCCCATTCCAGGGAACTTCCCCAACGATATCGAACGTCCAGACCGGCAGGTAGATGCCGCGTGGAGCTTCCACCTTGCCCTGGGGCTGGATCTTGTTCTTCTCCACCCATTTGACCAGTTTCCAGGCCGCCTGCTTGCGGTTGAAAGCCATGGGGATGATGGCATCGGGGATAACCAGTTGGCGCTGTTCCTCCACCGCAACCACGTATTGCGAACCGCAAAAGGCGCAGGTGGCGGTCAACTCCTGCGGCGGCAGGATGAAATCCGCCGAACAGCCCTGGCAGCGGAATACCTGGGTGGCAACCGGTTCGCGGTGGCCCTTGACCGTTGCCATGGCAAGGATGAAATCCTGCTCATCCTCCACCAGGCCTGACTTGGGCATCTCGGCCCGCTGGCAGAACTCGCAGACCAGGGTACGCCCATCGGGGGCATAGCTCATCCGCCCGCCGCACTTGGGGCAGGTGAATCGCCTGGCAACCACCGTCTGGTCTCCGGAGGCGGGTTCCGGCAGGGCATCTGCATCGACGATCTCATCGGGCTTGAGTTTGCCATCCAGGATGGCCAGCTCGCGGCGCGCTTCGGGATGGTTCAGGTCAAGGGAAAGGGTATTTTCCAGGAAATGGCGCTTCTCGGCCGGATCGTCACTGATCTTGCTCAACCAGTAAAAGGCATCGACCAGTGCATCATGGTTGCTGGTCAGGCTGGTAACGCGTTCCAGGGCACGCCGGGCCTGATCCTTCTTCCCCTCCCTGGCAGCGTAGATGCCATCCCACAATAAAAGTTTGATGTTTTCATCCAGCATAGGATATAAACGGGAAAACCGTCGTGCTTCTAATTCCGAACCATCGCATCCGTCATGCGCGCCACCCGCACCATGGCCTGCACATCATGGACGCGGACAATATCGGCCCCACGGATAATGCCAACCGCAACCGCGGCAGCCGTCCCCTCCAGGCGCTGATCGGGGGGCAGGTCGAGGGTGTAACCGATGAAGGACTTGCGGGACGGTCCCAGCAGAACCGGGAAGCCCAGGCTGCGGATCTCATCGAGGCGGTTGATAAGTTCCAGGTTTTGCGCCACCGTCTTGCCAAAACCAATGCCGGGATCCAGGATGATGTGTTCATCCGGGATGCCGGCCCGGCGGGCAATCGCGACCGACTCCATCAGTTCGCGCTTGACATCCTCGATCAGATCCTGGTATTCGGCTGCCTGGTAGGCGCTGCCCAACCGCTCTCGCACCTCGACGCTGGCCGGGTTGCTGCGGTTGTGCATCAATACGACCGATGACCGATGACGGGCGACCACGTTTGCCAGATCCGGATCTGCCCGTAATCCCCAGACATCGTTGACCATGCATGCGCCAGCCTTCAGGGCTTCTTCGGCCACGCTGGCTTTATATGTATCGACCGATACCAGCGCATCGGGGAACTCGGCCAGGATGGCCTGGATGACCGGGATGACGCGCCGGATTTCATCCTCTGCACCCACCGGCTGCGAACCGGGGCGGGTGGATTCGCCGCCGACATCCAGGATGTCCGCGCCGGCCTCGAGGAAGTGACGGGCTGCCCTCGCCCCCCCCTCCACTCCCCCCCCATTTTCCCTGGCAATGGGGGGGGAAGGGGGGGGTAACAACCCATCCCCGGAAAAACTATCCGGGGTCATATTAAGAATACCCATCACGTAGGTGCGGGTGCCCCACGCCAGGCTTTGTTTGCCAATTGAGAGAGGCTTCATACAATCTGGTCGAGCGGGCGGGAGAGCCAGGCTTCCGCCGCGTCCATATCCGTGAAAACCTTCATGGCAGCCGACATCTCAGGAACGACGGAATAGTAGATCTGGCGGATCGAATCGGCCAGGCCTGCACTTGCCACCACCACTGCCAGGCGGATGTAGCGCGCTGCCGGGTCGCTGTTGACCGTGATTGCCGTGTGGATGGCCTTCTCAGGGATCTCATCCACCTGGCGCAGGTCATACAGGTTGCGCGTCAGCCGGTCGGCGTTGATCAAATGCTCGAAGGCGAATTCACGCCAGTGCTCGATGGTGACATCCGAAAGGTCCGTAAAAGTGAGGGTCATGCCTCCGTCCGGGCGGCGGACAACGGTGTAGCCGATGCCGGGTTCCGGTTTCCAATTC
>JBFYSM010000377.1:0-5629 GCA_041301605.1 Chloroflexota bacterium
GTGGGTGACATCCCGCCCCCGCCACGGAAACGGTAATAGATCGGCCAGTTATGGCCCACCACTACAAAAACGGCTGCAATCAAATGATAAAACTGCTCTGGGAAGAGCAGTTTCACAACAAGGACAGGCAGGACACCTTTCAAGATATCCAGGATGCCGATGGCGCAACCCACCCGCGGGCCCAGTTTGATCGAGGCCGTGGTTGCACCAATCGTTTGAAGGTGTTGTCCCTGGGTGCCATCCGCCTTTGGCATGTGAACATTTTCCAGATCCACATCTGGTGCCACCAGGCGTGAAACGATCCGTGCAATAGAAATCGAGCCGATCAGGTAACTGACTGCCGCGGTCGCCAATGCAATCCAGATTTCCGCCATAATTTGCCTCCAACGAAATACCAAGAATACCAATAATCGGAACTTACTAAAAACTTACAAATCTGTAACCTATTATAAACGATTTTCGTAACTTCTCAATGAATAGGGGAAGATGGGTTTGTGTGAGCGGCTTCGCCGCCCACACAAACAACCCACCCCCCAAGTTATTGAGATGATACCGATTTTCTGAAAAGATGCGTTCAATCCGTGGCACCTATCTGGAAAAGTTTTCTCCATGATTTCAAAAAAAACTGGAAATATTTCCCGCTTGTTTTTCGCCTCGAAATCATATACACTATCATTGTCAACGGCATGGATATTTCATCACGTGTTTCCTCTCTCCATAATATTGAGGTTTTCTCGAAATAGTGAAAGGATGCTATGTCTCCTATTCACCACATGATCCCTGATTTCAAACCCAGCACCAAGGGCCTGCCATTCAAGAATTACTATGATCCCAAAGCAGATATCCACCTGTTTACCTTCGATATCCTGGGTAAAAAGGTCCCCTTTGGAGAAGCCTCCAAAGGCGTCTGCGGCGGGATGGTATATGCGGTCATGGATTATTACGAGGCCGGCTTTCCCCCTCCCCGCGAGGGAAAGACGCCTCCCAAATCCGGGCCGCTTTTCGATCACATTACGCGCAGGTTGTTTGCCAGTTTCAACCTGTTGAGCGTTCCGCCGGGACCTCTGAAATACTACAACTTGATGAGTCCCAGCCTGCCCGATGGGGAAACCTGGGCCAGCAAGAAAGGCCTGGCACCGCGTGGCCGGGCCTGGGTCATGATCAAGGAGGAGTGGCCAAAGATCAAGGCTGATCTGGATCAAGATCATCTCTCTTCCTTGGGATTGATCCAGGTTAGATCCGATGATCCGTTCAAAATGGGAGAAAACCATCAAGTTCTCGCCTATGGCTACGAACTGGACCACGATGATCTGACGCTCCATATCTATGATCCAAACTGCCCCGATAAAGACGACATTACCCTTTCTCTGAATATTTCAGATCCTGAGCATGAAACTAAAGTGAACTATTCCATCTATACAGGCAACAAAAAGAAGGTCTGGTGTTTCTTCCGGTCAGAATACACGTTTTCATCTCCGCCCGCTACGCCAGGGATAACCACGAACATCCAGCTCAAAGCAACCAGTGGCCAGTATCTCTGGGCAAGTTGGCTCTCCAAGAAAGTAATTGCAAATGGGAAAACGGCAACTGCAGGTGGAAAATTCCAACTGGTCGACCAGAATAATTCCCCGCTCACCGGCGGCGATCCGGTTACCTTGCGCGCTGGGAATGGGAAATATATTGGCATAAACGAACACGATCCTTACCAGGTGATTGTCAAAGGAAAGAGTTTCAATTCATGGGAAGCCTTCACCATCTTGCATGCGGATGGCTCGGATGGCGAAATCACCAACGGTCAAAAAGTAGCCTTGCGCGCCTGCAACGGCATGTTCGTCTGCGCCGAGGGCGGCGGCGGGCGGGAACTGGTCGCCAACCGGAGCGTGATCGGTCCCTGGGAAACGTTCACGCTGGAGATAACGGATTAAGCAAAAAACGCCTCGGCTGCCACCGATGCGTTCACATCCGTCTCCCTGGTTTCTTACGGCTGGATGGTGATGCTGGAAACCAGCGCGTCGAGGGCAGCCAGGCTGGGAACAAAACTATCCAGGGGCTGGGCATTCAACTGACTGACCATGTCGCCGATGTACGCTTCATAATTATTGCTGAACTCCTCCCAACTCTGCCCGCCGGGCGGATTGAGGCCGTTGTCCGGCAGCATGGGGTGGTTGACCGGCAGGATCGCAGAAACCCAATAGATGCCATCGTTCGTCAAGCCCTGGTATGTGTAGAATAGACCCGCATTGTTCACTGGCGCAAAGTATTGAGCGTACTCAGCCAGGAAGCGAATTCCGCCACCGCTGAAAAATGGGAGCGCCAGATACTGCGCATGGAATACCTGCCCAGCATTGAAGACCGGCAGGAACGGTAAAGCAGCATCGTCCGGCAGGGCACCCCCGATCAAATTCTGTAGGGCTGTGACGCGGCCGGGAATGTGGTCCGGGAGAAGTTCTGTATATCGCTGGACACCGTAGACTGAAATATGAGGGAGGAAGAACTTCCCCGTCAGGGGATAGCCTTGCAGAGTCAGCACGGTATGCGCCGGGTACACATCGAACTCCAGGCTGGATTCCGGAACTATTTCGCAGTCGAAAGAGGAGGCCAGCGCCGGATCCAGGTAGAGGGATAGTTCACCGCAAATAACATTCGTGATGGGGGCGGGAGGTTCGGTCGCGGCGGGAATTTCCGCAGGCGGCTCGGTCACAACCGGTGGTTCGGTGGCTCCCGGCGGCTGGGTGGGGGTGGCAGGCGTCGGGATGCTGCACGCCAGGATGGCAAGGGACAAGGCGAGCACTGGATATATGATGCGTTTCATGGTTGCTCCTTTCTAGAATTCCTGATGTTCTGTCCGGGCAATGATCTCTTCCTGCAAGGCCTCGCTCAGGTCGCAGAAATAATCCGAATACCCGGCCACGCGCACGATCAGGTCGCGATATTGCTCGGGATTCTTTTGCGCCTTGCGGAGCGTCTCCGCGTCCACAACATTGAATTGGATGTGGTGGCCGTCGAGTTTGAAGTACGAGCGGATGAGTCCCACCATCGCGTCAAGACCGGTCTCATCGGCGAGCAATGCAGGCGTGAACTTCTGGTTGAGCAGCGTCCCGCCGGTGCGGACATGATCCATGCGCGCCGCCGACTTGAGCACGGCGGTCGGCCCGTGCCGGTCAGCGCCCTGAACGGGGGAGATGCCCTCCGAGAGCGGCGTTCCGGCCCTGCGCCCATCGGGGGTGGCGCCGGTGACCGAGCCGAAGTAGATGTGACAGGTGGTCGGCAGCAGGTTGATGTGGTACTCGCCGCCGCGCGTGTTCTTGCGCCCGTCAATGGCGTTGAAGTAGGCTTCGAAAACGCACACCAGCAAATCGTCGGCTGCGGGATCATCGTTGCCGTAACGCGGCGTCTTGTTGACCAGCATCAGTCGTTCGCGCTCAAACCCGGCGAAGTCCGCTTCCAGCATGGTATGCATTTTCTCCATCGTGAAGGTTTTCTGTTCGAAAACATGGTGCTTGATGGCCGAGAGACAGTCCGTGATCGTGCCCATGCCCACGCCCTGGATGTACGACGAATCGTAGCGCGGTCCGCCATCGTGGTAATCCCTGCCCTTGGCGATGCAGTCATCCACAAGCAGCGACAGGAACGGGGCGGGCATGTAGGCCGCGTACAGCCGTTCGATGACATTGTTGCCGCGCACTTTAATATCGATGAAGTGGAGCATCTGTTTCTCGAAGGCGGTGAACAGGTTACCGAAGGTGACGAAAGTTTTCGGGTCACCGGTGCAAGGTCCGAGCTGCCGGCCGGTGCGGGGATCGAGTCCGCTGTGCAGGGTCAGTTCCAGGATTTTCGGAATGTTAAAGTATCCGGTCAGGATGTAGGCTTCCTTGCCGAACGCCCCGGTCTCCACGCAGCCGCTCGTCCCGCCGTCACGCGCGTCCGCCACGGACTTGCCGGCACGCACCATCTCCTGCACCACCAAGTCGGCGTTGAAGACCGACGGCTGACCGAACCCGGTGCGGATGATCCTGGCGGCGCGCTTGATGAAGCGGTCGGGATTTTTCTTGCTGACCTGGATCGACGACGAAGGCTGGAGCAGGCGCATCTCCTCGATCACATCGAGCAGCAGGTACGAGACCTCGTTCACACCGTCCGAACCGTCCGCCATCACGCCGCCCACGTTGATCTGGGCGAAATCGGTGTACGTGCCGCTCTCCGCGGCGGTTACGCCCACCTTGGGCGGGGCGGGCTGGTTGTTGAACTTGACCCAGAAGCATTGCAACAGTTCCTCGTAGTGTTCGCGGGGATGCGCGCTCAGATCGTAAAACGGCGCGAGATGCCGGTCGAGGTGGCCGGGACAGAACGAGTCCCAGGTGTTGAGTTCGGTGGTCACGCCCAGGTGAACGAACCAGTAATATTGCAGCGCTTCGTGGAAATCGGTCGGCGCGTGACCCGGGACATGGTTGCAGACCTCAGCGATTTTTTCCAGTTCCGCGCGGCGCTGCGGATCATTCTGGATCTGGGCCTGCCGCCGCGCTTCCTCGGCATATCGCTCCCCAAAGCGGATGAGCGCCTGCGCGCAGATGCGCATGGCTTTGAGTTCTTCCTGTTTGGCATAGGCTTCTCGGTCATTCAAATAATCGAGCAACGAAAGCCGACACTCGATCTCGGCGATGAAATCGAGCATGCCCTTACGATAAATTTTTCCGTCCAGCACGGTGTGACCGGGGGCGCGCTGCTCCATGAACTCGGTGAAGATTCCCGCCTCGTATGCCGCTTTCCACTCATTAGTCATTTCGGCGAAGATCAGGTCACGCAACGACCGTCCGCCCCAAAACGGAATGACCTGTTCCTCGTAAGCCTTGCGTGTCTCCGGGCTGACCTTGAACGAGGTTTTCGGACGCGAGTTCAGGATGTCGAGATCATCGAGGGTGTGACAGCATAACTCCGGGTACGTCGGTGCGATCTTCGGCGCGGGTCCCTTCTCGCTGACGATGAGTTCGCCGTCGTTGATAATGACGGTCTTGTGTTCCATCAGGTATTCGAATGCCAGGGCGCGTTGAATGGGAATTGATTCGTTGGGGCGCATGGCATGCGCCCGATAAAAATCGGTCAACAATCCAGCGCGTTCGGAGGATAAGCTCTCTTTTGCATTGAGCGATTGTTGGCGTAGTTTACGCACGCGCTCGGACATGGACATGGGTACCTCTCAAAATTATTCCATCGCGACAATTCGTTGCTTATGGTTCATATGCCAACCACCTTCATCATCCTCCCCACACCTTCCCAGCCTTGACGATGGCTTTATCCGGCACATCCGCATACAGGATGGCGCTGTTGCCAATGCGCGCACCGCTTCCGATGCGGATGCCAATCGAAGTCGTCACGCCCATGCCCACCAGCGTCCGCTCGCCCACATGGACATGTCCCGCCAGCATCGCGCCGGGAGCAATATGACTATACGACCCAATCTCACAGTCGTGGGAAACGATCGCCCCGGTATTGACCATGCAGCGTGGATGTAGCACGGCCGAGGAACCCACATAAGCCTGCGGGAACACCTGCACCCCCTCTCCAACCTGGGCACTCGGTTCCACAGTTGCCCGGGGGTGAACTAGCGCGGGAAATGAAAAACCATTCTCTA
>JBFYSM010000383.1:0-8732 GCA_041301605.1 Chloroflexota bacterium
AGCCTGGGTAGGCGTACGCGGAAATCCATCCAACAAAGCGCCTTTGGCACAATCCTGTTGTGCAAGCCTTTCACGAACCATGGCAATGGTAACATCATCCGGCACCAGTTCGCCATTATTCATGTAGGATTGCGCCAACTGGCCCAATTTCGTTTTATTCTTAATGTTCTCTCGAAACAGATCACCAGACGATACGTGCGGCAAGCCGGTTCGCTCTGCCACAATCTTCGCCTGTGTACCCTTGCCCACACCTGGTGGCCCGAGAAGAACAATAAAGGTGAGCATCTGCAATACTACTTCACAAGCAACGAGTCTTCGTACCCATGCAGTTTCAACTCGGCATCGATGTTCTGGAAGGTATCACGCACCACACCGACCACGATCAGAAGTCCCGCCGATGACACCAGGAAAAGCCCAGCCGAGGAGGTCGCAGAACCGATACCGATGGCACTCAAGAGCAAGCTGATCAGGAAAGGCAGGATGGCAACTAGGCCAAGGAATACGGCTCCCGGAAGTGTAATACGTCGCTGAACTTTGGACAAGTACTTCTGGGTTGGTGCGCCGCGATTGACGCCCGGAATCTGGGCACCAACTCGTTTTAAGTTCTCGCCATAATTCTGTTGTGTAAAGAGTACATCCGTGTAGAAGAAAGTGAGTGCAACAACCAGGACAAAGTAAAGAACCCAATACACCCACGAGCCACCATTAAAAAGGTCCCGCGTTTTGGTTGCAACATTAGCGAGCCACTCATACTTCGAACCCACCATGTAACTGGCAATAATGGCCGGGAACTGCAGGAAAGCACTCGCAAAAATAAGCGGGATCATGCCCGACATATTAACCATCAAGGGCAGCGTCCCCTTGACCGGCATGGACATGCGGTTTCCCACACGCCTACCAGGGTACATAACCGGCACATTCCGACGACCTTGTTGGATATAAACAATTACAAAGATCGTAGCCACAATTACAACCACCGTCATTACCAACAAAATCCAACGGTTTTGCTCATCAGAGATGATTCTTACAAGATTGTCCGGGAGACGCGAGACAATGCCTGCAAAGATGATCAATGACAGGCCCTGACCGCGAATCCCGAATTCTGAGATCAACTCACCCAGCCATATGGCAAACATCGTTCCGGCTACCATGGCCAGCAATGTAGATATGGATTGCAACCACAACCCATTGGTGAAACCAAATGGCACGATCTGGCTGATAGCCTGCTGGTTAGCATAGGAATTAAAGATATTGATCTGACCAACTGCAGACAGAGTAGCCATGGGGACAGCCAGATAATAAGTCCACTTCTCCATCCACTTCCGGCCTTCGCGCGGATCAT
This sequence comes from Chloroflexota bacterium, assembly GCA_041301605.1. Taxonomy (GTDB): domain Bacteria; phylum Chloroflexota; class Anaerolineae; order Anaerolineales; family Villigracilaceae; genus VGNO01. The sequence continues at coordinate 1,343 of JBFYSM010000383.1, forward strand.
CTTCCATCCTGCGTTGAAGCGCCGGGATGATGGGAACCAGCAATTGAAGGATGATTTGAGCGGTAATGTAGGGATAAACACCCATGGAAAGCAACGAGAAGTTCGATACCGTACCACCAGATAGCAGATCAAGGAAATCAAAGAAAGTTCCTGAAGCGCCCATGTTTGCAGTTAATTGCTGCAAGGCAACACTGTCGATGCCAGGCACGGGAACATTGGCCGCCAACCGGTAGATCACCAAGATCCCCACAGTGATCAATAGTTTTTGCCGGATATCGGGAGATTTCCAGAGATACCGCCAGGCTGAGAATGTGGATTTCATGCGCGTCTCCTGTCAGAAAGCCGGATCAGGCAATCAGCTCCACGCTGCCGCCTGCGGCTTCTATTTTTGCGCGTGCACTTTTGGTCACACGATGAACACGCACTTTGAGAGGAATCTTGATCTCGCCACGCCCCAGAAGAACAATCGGATTGAACGGTTCTCGTAACAGGCGGGCATTTGCGAGTGTTTCAGGAGTCACTTCTGCATTGGATTGAAACTTCTCCAATTGATCAAGATTGACCTCGTTATATTCGACCCGGTCAATGGGGGTGAATCCTTTACCACGCACGAAAGGAAGACGGCGGTAAAAGGGCAGGTTACCACCCTGACGATACAAGTGGCCGCCCGAGCCAGAACGTGCACCCTGGCCTTTGGTACCACGCCCCGCTGTCTTGCCCTGACCGGCTGAAATACCGCGCCCTACTCGTTTCCGTTCTTTTTTGGATCCCGGATTGGGTTTCAAATCATTGAGTTTCATCATCATACCTACTCTTCAACACGAATCAGATGAACCACCTTGTCCAACATACCACGCAAGGCAGGTGTGTCGGGATGCTCAACGGTCTGGTTCATGCGATGCAAGCCCAAGGCACGGACAGTATCCTTCTGCTTTTGATTGTAACCAATTGGACTACGCACCAAAGTCACCTTGATTGTTTTTACATCAGTCTTTGATTTAGCCATTCTTCTTTCTCCTTTCCCAGAATGGGAGCAAATCTTCGACTGATTTACCGCGCCGGGCAGCTTCTTCCTTGGATGACTTAAGGTTATCCAGAGCCTGGAAGGTTGCCTGGACAACATTCAATACATTCGCGCTACCCAGAGACTTCGTCAGGATATCTCGTACACCTGCCGCCTCTAGAACAGCACGAACACCACCTGCAGCAATAACACCCGTACCAGGAGATGCCGGTTTGAGAAGGATAACCGCACCAGAAACGCGACCGATCGACTCATGCGGTATCGTTGTACCAGAAAGATTTACCATGTGTACATCCTTACGAGCACGTTCTTGAGCTTTGCGCATGGCATCTGGAACAGCATTTGCTTTTCCAACGCCCATTCCAACCTTTCCATGGTTATCACCGACCACAATCGTCACACGGAACTGAAACCGGCGCCCACCCTTCACAACTTTCGCAACACGGGCAATTTCGATGACGCGTTCGTCGAATTGTTGTTCCTGTTCGAGTTCAGTACTCTGATAATCAACCATATCTATCTCCAATTAGGCCCTAGAATTCCAGGCCACCTTCACGAGCGCCATCAGCCAGGGCTTTAACACGTCCAGAGAAACGAAAACCACCGCGATCAAAGACGACAGTTTTGATGCCCTTGTTTAATGTGCGTTCAGCCAGCGTTTTGCCAACCAATTGCGCCTGTTCACTCTTTTTCAGGCCCTTCATCTTCGTACGCAGTTCATGATCAAGCGAAGATGCAGACACAAGGGTATGACCGTTCTGGTCATCAATAACCTGCGCATATATCTCCGCCAGACTGCGGAAAACACATAAGCGCGGGCGCTGGGGAGTGCCCAACAATGTTTTACGTACCCGCGTATGTCTACGGATGCGAGCAGCAGAACGAGATGTAGTAGACATAATTACTTCGCCTTTCCTGCTTTACCGGGTTTACGGCGGATTTTCTCGCCCAGGTAATGCAAACCTTTGCCATGAAAAGGTTCTGGCGGACGTACACTTCGAATGTTGGCTGCAATCTGGCCAACAAGTTCCTTATCGTAGCCCCGCACGAATACCTGGCGGGTTTTGGTATCAACATCGAAGGTGATCCCCTCGGGGGGGGCCATCCTGACTGGGTGCGAATACCCCATGTGAAGCACCAAATCCTTACCATCCATCTCGGCACGGTAGCCAACACCATTAATTTCCAAAATGCGCTCAAAACCAGTGCTGACACCAAAGATCATATTGTATAGAACAGCGCGGGTTGTCCCATGCAATGCACGTTGGTCCGACGCATCGCTGGCACGCGCAACCGTAATCACACCGTTATCCAACTTGATTATGATGGTTGGTGAAAAGGTGCGCTCCATATTGCCTTTTGGGCCTTTAACTTGCACATGCGAACCGTTGATGCTAACCTGCACACCTGACGGAACTTCCACTGGCATAAGTCCTACTCGAGACACAGCACTTCCTCCTGTCTCACCAGATCTTGGCCAATAACTCGCCGCCAACCCCTAATTGGCGGGCACGTTGACCAGTCATAATGCCCTTGGGCGTGGATAGAATGGCAATACCAATGCCCGAAAGTACCCAAGGGATATCCTGTTTCTTGGTATATACGCGGCGGCCTGGACGACTGATTCGCTCCAATCCCGTAATGACAGGATGACGTTGACGACGTTCGCCGATGTACTTGATTTTCAGCCGCAGAACCTTTTGGTAGGGCTTTTCACCGTCTGCCACATCGAAGCTTTCCAGATAGCCTTCATCTTTTAGAATCTTGGCAATTTCTGCCTTGACCTTGGAATGAGGCATGGCAGTCATATTCTGCCCACTCATAACCGCATTGCGGATGCGGGTCAGCATATCAGCAATAGGATCAGTTACACTCATTCTTTCACCTCCACCCGGCTACCATGAAGCCTTCACAACGCCGGGGATTTTCCCTTGCAGCGCTAACTCGCGGAAGCAAATGCGACATAATCCAAAACGGCGAATGTAACCGCGCGGACGCCCACAGCGCATACAGCGATTGCGGACACGATGCGCGTATTTGCGCCGTTGTTCTCGATATTGCATACATGTACTTGCCATAGTTAAGCTTCCTTCTTGAACGGCATTCCAAGCAGTTGCAACAGCAACCGCGAATGGTCATCTGTTCTGGCTGTAGTCACAATCGTGATCTCCATGCCACGGATTTTATCAATCTTATCGTACTCGATTTCCGGGAACACCAACTGATCACGCAATCCCAGGGTGTAGTTCCCACGCCCATCAAAGGCATCGGGAGAGACACCACGAAAGTCGCGCACGCGCGGCAAGGCTATGTTCATCAATCGGTCAAGGAACGCCCACATTTTTGCACCTCGCAGGGTTACCTTGGTACCGATAATCCGCCCCTCGCGGAGTTTGAAGTTCGCAATACTCTTGCGAGCCTTGGTCATTACAGGTTTCTGCCCGGTGATGATTGTCAGATCACCCATGGCAGCTTCCAATGCTTTAGGATTATCCATTGCCTCGCCCAAGCCAATATTGACTACGACTTTCTCAATACGTGGAACCTCCATGACATTCTTGTACTGGAAAGCCTTGAGCAGGGCCGGTACAACTTCTTTTTGATAACTGTCTCTTAATCTATTCATAATAACATCTCCAATGTCCAGTACCATCTCAGTCAATCAGAGCCTGGCATTGTTTACAGACACGATGCGCACCGGTTTCATCACGTTGAATGCCAACACGGGCAGTTTTACTGCACTTCGGGCAAACCAACATCACATTCGAAAGATCCATCGATCCTTCGAATTTAATCAAACCGGGGTTTATCGTTCGGCCGCGCTGGGTCTGAACCTGACGTTGATGCTTGGTGCGCATATTGACGCCCTGCACGACAATCCGATGCTCATCCGGTATCACCCTGATAACTTCGCCGCGCTTGCCTTTGTCTTCAAACTTGCCATTGATGATCTCTACAGTATCACCTTTGCGAATCTTTGCTCTCATTATAATATTGCTCCTGTATTATCACCTTCTTAGAGGACTTCGGGGGCCAGCGAAACGATCTTCATAAAGCCCTTTTCACGCAGTTCACGAGCCACAGGGCCAAAGATACGGCTACCCTTGGGATTCTGGCCATCTGTATCCAATATCACGACAGCATTATCATCAAATCGGATATAAGAGCCATCTTCCCGCCGCCATTCTTTGGCACAGCGCACAATTACAGCCTTGACAATCTCGCTCTTCTTGACAGAGCCCTGTGGCGCAGCCGATTTGACTGTTCCCACCACAATATCACCGATACGACCATACTTGCGCGTCGAACCACCCAGAATATGGATCACCAGTAACTCGCGCGCACCGGTATTATCGGCGATTTTTACACGAGATTCTTGCTGGATCATGGCTAGGCCTCCACACCAGAATCAACTGTACGGATTTCGCGCTTGACGATCGTTTCAACCATCCAATGTTTATTGCGCGAAATCGGGCGGCTTTCTACAATTAGCACCTCATCACCGATCTGGCAGCCCAATTCATCATGCGCCATAACGCGCTTGGCGGAGTGGACAACCTTGCGATACAGCGGATGCCGGAACGTCCGAGTAATCTCGACCACAACGGTCTTGGTCATTTTATTGCTGGTAACAACACCCGATATACGGCGTCGTTGGTTCATGCTACACCTTCCTGTTCAGACGTCTTCTCAAGTTCACTTTTTACGGTCATAAGCCGGGCAATCTCCCGACGCATGATACGAAGACGACTGGTATCAGTTAACTGGCCGCTAACCTGTTGGAAACGCAATTTCATTAGCTCTTCACGGGCATCCGCCAGTTTCGCTTTTACTTCATCAATAGATAAGGCACGAATTTCCTCAAGTTTCATCCTTGCTCTCCTGACAAATCATGACGGGCAATCACCTTCGTCTTGATCGAGAACTTGTACTGCGCCAAGCGGAGAGCTGAAAGAGCAATTTCCTCAGGCAAACCACCCACTTCGAACATAACCCTGCCAGGTTTAACGACAGCGACCCAGTATTCCACGCCACCTTTACCTTTACCCATACGGGTTTCGGGCGGTTTCTGCGTATAAGGCTTATCCGGAAAAATCCGAATCCAGATCTTTCCACGACGCTTCATTTCATGCACTAATGCGCGACGGGCAGCTTCTATTTGGCGGGCGGTTACCCAACCGGGTTCCAACGCCTGTAACCCAAACTCGCCAAAACTGATTTCGACGCCGCGCGATTCCTTACCTTTCATGCGACCGCGCATCTGCTTGCGCCATTTAACACGTTTAGGCATCAACATAGCAATAACCTCTCTTCACTCAGCAACCCAGTGAATTACTCACTGACGTACACGCCTTCAGTTGCTTCAAGTTTTTCTTCCGCTTCAGGTTTCATCTCGCCCTTGTAAACCCACACCTTGACCCCAATCTGACCGTATGTGGTGGTAGCTTCCGCGCGGGCAAAATCAATATCTGCACGCAGAGTTTGCAGAGGAACACGACCATCTCGCAACCAGACGCTGCGAGCCATTTCAGCCCCCGACAAACGTCCCTGGACTTCGATCTTGACGCCTTCCGCTCCCTGGCGCATTGCTTGCTGGATGGCGCGCTTCATGGCGCGACGATAGCTGATACGACGTTCCAACTGGTCGGCGATATTACGAGCAACCAGGTAAGCATCCGTGTCAGGTGCACCAATTTCCTTGATATCCAGATCAACCTTCTTGCCGGCTAATATCTCAAGGCTCTGGCGCATTTTCTTAATGCCCTCACCTTTACGCCCAATCAGAATACCGGGTTTGGCAGTGTAGACGGTTGCCTTGAGTTTTCCTGGATAGCGCTCAATATCGATACGTGACACCGAGGCACGCGGTGCCTCCTTGCGGATCAGTTCACGGATTTCGAAATCCTGTTTGAGTTGCTCCCGGTATTGTGCACCTTCAGCAAACCAGCGTCCTTGCCAGTTGGCTTTATTTACACTCAGGCGGAAACCAATCGGATGTACTTTACGACCCATAATATCTCCTTACCTCGCTACGCGGATTCCCGCTCACGCAGAATCAGAGTCACATGTGATGACCGGCGTTTAATCGGCTTGAAACGACCACGTGCGCCAAAACGACGCCACATGCGCGTTGGCCCCTCATCCGCATGGATATTCGCAATAAACAGGTCATCACGGCTGATTCCGAAATTTTCCTCGGCATTGGCTATGGCTGAATTGAGCAACTTCAGCACAGGTTCAGCTGAGCGCTGTGTCATAAACCGCAGCATATCCTGGGCCTGTACAGCATCTTTTCCGCGCACGAGGTCAACAATCAGGCGTACCTTCTGGGCAGAAATGGAGAGAAAGCGCAATTGTGCTCGAATATCATGAGTCATGGCTTACTCCTAACCAGCCTTGGATGATTTTTCGGCGGCAAGATGTCCACGGAAAGTGCGCGTTGGAGCAAATTCTCCAAGACGGTGTCCAACCATGTTTTCCGTAATGTAAATCGGAACATGACGCCTTCCATCATGGACAGCGATCGTGTGTCCCACCATTTGAGGGAAAATCACACTTGCCCTACTCCAGGTACGGATGACCTTTTTCTCACCCTTCTGGTTCATGGTTTCGATCTTTCCTAAAAGTTTCGGGGCTATATAAGGCCCTTTCTTCAGCGATCTTGACATATGTTCATCCTTACAACTCTTCTACAGATTAGCGGTTGGATTTGCTGCGACGGCGTACAATGTACTTATCCGTCTTTTTGTTCCGGCGAGTTTTATAACCACGAGTAGGCTTACCCCATGGGCTCTTCGGGCCCGGCATGCCTGTTGGCTGGCGGCCTTCACCACCCCCATGTGGGTGGTCCCGCGGGGACATGGCTGTGCCGCGTACAGTCGGGCGGATGCCCAAATGGCGTTTGCGTCCAGCCTTACCAAGTTTGATATTGGCATGATCAGTATTGCCAACCTGGCCGATCGTCGCATAACAACCTTGGCGTACCAGACGTACTTCGCCGGAGGGCAAGCGTACCTGGGCATATTCGCCTTCTTTGGCCAACAGCTGGGCGGATTCACCAGCCGAGCGTACCATCTGACCACCTTTCCCCTCTTTTAGCTCAATGTTGTGGAGCATCGTACCAACAGGGATGCTGGCTAATGGCAAGCTATTACCAGGGCGGATTTCCGCCTGTGCCCCAGACATTATTGAATCTCCTACTTTCAAGCCGAGTGGTGCAATAATATAACGTTTCTCACCATCTACATACTGGAGCAAAGCCAGACGAGCCGTCCGATTGGGATCATATTCAATTGCTGCAACCTTTGCAGGAACACCATGCTTATCCCGTTTGAAATCCACGATGCGGATGAACCTGCGACTTCC
>JBFYSM010000401.1:0-2870 GCA_041301605.1 Chloroflexota bacterium
CGGGCGGACACTGTTCGAACGGACAGGTGGAAACGATCCCACCGGACGATGACAGACAGGTGCATCTTACGTATACTGGGGGCTGAAACTACCCAGGAGGCATTTCGTATGAATAAGAAGAGTAGGGCGAAATTTATTTCGCCTCCCCCTTTTGGGATAGCCCACCAACTTACGCAAGGGAGCAAATAACATATGCACGCAATCGAAGTCAAGAACCTGCACAAAGCCTTCGGCGACCTGAAAGCCGTGCACGGCGTTTCGTTCGAGGTCGCGCAGGGTGAGATCTTCAGCCTGCTCGGGCCCAACGGCGCCGGGAAAACAACCACCATTTCCATGCTCTCCTGCCTGCTTCGGCCAGACGAGGGCGAGGCGTCCATCATGGGTCATTCCATCAAGGATGATCAGATGAGTGTCAAGGCCGCGTTGGGGGTTGTCCCACAGGAGATCGCCCTCTACAACGACCTGTCGGCGCGCGAGAACCTGACCTTCTGGGGCAAGATGTACGGCCTGCGCGGGGCGGCGCTCAAGAAACGCGTCGAAGAGGTGCTGGAGATCATCGGGCTGACCGACCGGGCAAGGGACCGCGTCGGCAAGTATTCGGGCGGGATGAAACGCCGGGTCAACATCGGCGTGGCGCTGCTGCACAAGCCCAAGGTCATCTACATGGATGAGCCTACGGTGGGCATCGATCCGCAGTCACGCCGCAACATCCTCGATAGTGTGGTGGCACTCAAGAACCAGGGTATGACCGTGCTCTACACCACTCACTACATGGAAGAAGCCCAGGAACTCTCCGACCATATCGCCATCATGGATACCGGCAAGATCATCGCCTATGGAACGCATGACGAACTGGTCAAGATCGTCGGCCAGATGGACCGCATCACGCTGACGGTCAGCACGGACGGCGGATATGTAGCCGAGGCCTGGAAAGCGGTAGGGGGCGTGAAACAGGTGAAGGCTGAAGATGGGACGATCATCGTCCTGGCCGATGACAGCAACCAGGTGCTGCCGAGCCTGTTCGAGACCGCCAGCGCACAGGGAGCACGCATCACCTCGGTGGATATCCAGGAGCCTAACCTGGAGGCGGTTTTCCTGCATCTGACGGGGAAGGCGCTCAGGGATTAGGTAACAAGGTAGAAGGGAATAAGGTTCCTGATTACCCAATCCCTGATTACCTCTTGCCCGATCACTTTCCTCACGGAGAAACTATGAAAATTCTCGACCTTGCCCTCAAAGATCTGACCCGTTCCTTCCGTAGCGTGTTTGCCGTGGCGTTCATGTTCGGCATCCCGCTGCTGGTGACGGGCATGTTCTACCTCATGTTCGGCGGGATGAAAGGCGATGACACCGGCTTCAACCTGCCGCAAACCAAAGTCGTCATCGCCAACCTGGATGAAGGCGGAACCGGTTTCGAGACCGCCATGAGCCAATTCCCTGCCGATGAGAATATCGACTCGATGGGTGACATGATCGTATCCGTTCTGCAGGATGAAAGTCTCTCGAACCTGATGCACGTTACAGTTGTGGATAGCCCCGAGGCCGCACGCGTCGCCGTGGATGCCCAGGAAGCGGGCGTGGCGGTCATCATTCCCGCCGACTTTTCAGCGCAGTTCTCCAGCCTCGAGGGGCAGGCCGTGATCGAGGTTTACCAGGATCCGACCCTGACTCTCGGCCCGGCCATCGTGCGCTCGGTGCTGAACGGGTTCATGGATGGCCTGTCCGGCGCGAAGATCGCCGTCAACATCGCCATCGAGCAGACTGGTTCCGGAGACCCAGCCTTCATCGGCCAGATCGTGGAGGCTTACCTGGCAGCCACCTCCTCGCTGCGCGATCCGGCAGCGCTGCTCGAGGTACGCACACCCGTTTCGGCCCAAGCGGAAGAGATTCCCCTGGCCTTGCGCATCCTCGGCCCCATCATGGGCGGGATGATGATCTTCTACGCCTTCTACACCGCCACGGCCACCGCCGAAACACTCCTGGCGGAGGATGAAATGGGCACCCTGCCGCGCCTGTTCACCACCCCCACCCCGCAAGCCACCATCCTGGGCGGCAAGCTGCTGGCCGTCCTGCTGACCGTCACCATCCAGGTGGTTGTGCTGCTCGCCCTTGGGGCGCTGATCTTCGGCATCCGCTGGGGCAGCCTGCCATCGGTGCTGCTCTTCGCCGCCGGCACCATCCTGGTGGCTTCGGCTTTCGGGGTATTCGTCAACTCGTTCATGAAGAACACGAAGCAGGGCGGGATTGTTTTTGGCGGTGTGCTGACCTTCAGCGGCATGATCGGGATGCTGCCCATCTTCGCCTTCAGCAATCCCTCCGCCACGCTCGAAACCATTTCGCTGATCGTGCCGCAAGGCTGGGCGGTGCATGGCCTGTTCCAATCCATGCAGGGCGCGGCCGCTGGCGACCTGGCGCTCTCAGCGCTGGTCATGCTTGCCTGGGCGGTTGTGTTCTTTGGGATCGGTGTGTGGAGATTCCAGAAAAGGTATGCATAATTTTGGAGTCCTGCGGCTTGCCGCAGAGATTACCGGAAGTAAGCTTCCTGACCCCAAAAGGAGAAATTATGATCCGTATCCTTGATATCGCTGCAAAAGATTTGCTACAGATCCTGCGGGACCGCAAGACCTTCCTGTTCCTGCTGATCATGCCCATCGCCTTCACCTTCCTGTTCGGCTTTGCCTTCGGCGGATTCAGCAAGGGCGAAACCGACCCGCGCCTGCCGGTGGCAGTCATCAATGAAGATGGCGATGGGTTGTCGCAGAGGCTGGTGGGATTGCTGGAAGAGTCCGAAATCATCACCGTGACGCAGGATACCGCGAAGACCCTGGCCGACTACGAGAAATTGCTCTCGAAAGGCGACCTGGCCGGGA
>JBFYSM010000423.1:0-5042 GCA_041301605.1 Chloroflexota bacterium
GTTGCCTGCCAGATGCCGAAGAACGGTACATTGGGCCAGGGCTGACCGCCAAAGCCGAATACATCGGCCATACCTGCAAAGGCGGCAATCACGTATCCGGTGCTGACGAGGCGCAGGCCAAAATCAGCCACAATGGTTTTATCCCCGTTGCGCCAGTAGATGTTCAGGCTGATGTACCCTCCCAGGCAGATCATTGCCAGGCCAACCAGGAAAACCGCGATCTGCACGAAACCGACAACCGGGCTGCGATCCAGACCGAAGAGGGCTGGTCGTGCACCGATCAGGAAAACCAGCAATCCCAGGAATGTCAGGATCAATCCGGAACGCATACGCGCCTTGGATGTAATGATTTCGGATCGGGTCTCAGGTGAGATTACGAAACTTCTCTTGGAAGTGTTCATGTGCTAAGGTAAGTTCTCCTGCAAGTGATGTAGCCAGTTACCGCCGAGAATTGCGATGATATCATCTTCAGTATACCCCCTGGCTGCCAGAATGGGAACTAATTTTTGCAGATCAGCGATGCTATCCACATCAGCAGGTGCAGAATCCCTGCCGAATCCGCCGTCGAAATCGCTGCCGATTCCTACGTGCGCAGCATCACCTGCAATCTGGCAGATATGGTCAATGTGGTTGGATAGTGTTGATAATGTCAGGCCATCCCGTCCATCACTGCTTTTCCAACTGTAGTTCAGGAACCGGCAATATGGAATGATGCCAATCACCCCATTTCTCTCGACGATCCCGCGGATGAGCTCATCTTCCAAATGCCGGTTGCCTGAATAATCCTCGATGAGTGCAGCGGCATTTGCATGGCTGGCAATCAGGGGGCCAGGATACGAATCCAGGCACTGGCGGGCAGCCAGTTCATCCATATGGCTTAGATCGAGTGTCATATTGAGCGCTGCCATCTCCTTCAGGAGTTCACGCCCATCTTCGGTTAATGGACCCGGTTCGCGGGTCCCGCCGCAGAAGCGGGTGCCGGCCCAGGCGGGACCAACAATGCGTACTCCCCATTCCCACCATTCTGCCAACTCGGAGGGTTTCCGTACCCCCTCCGCACCTTCCATCAACATCACAAGCCCAACAGGGTGGGTTTCGCACGTGGAATGCCATTCCGTGATGATCTCCTGCAGGTGATGGCCGGTTTCCACCAAACGGAACTTGTCTGCATGTTCATCCATGAGGTCTCTGTAAGCATCCAGCTGTCCCCGATAGAGACGATGTGCCTGTTCGATGCCACGGTAGCATTGCGTTTCCCAGTCACCCTTCCTGCTGCGTTCGGGGCTGGCGAAAAGTGTGCCAAAGACAAGTGCCACCCGGCCGCGCTGATAATCAGGCCAGCCCAGGAGGGTATCACCGTTGTGTAACGAAGCGGTTTGACCTGTTTCTGCTTGCCAGGTTTGCTCTGCAGAACGGGTGTAATCCCGACCGAAAGTCAGGATATTCCAAGCCAGGTCCTGGTGTGCATCGACAATGATGGGTGGGAGCATTGGGTTATAAGAGCGCACCGGCTGGGTGCGCTCTTGTGATTTCAGGCTTCCTGTGAGGGTGACTCATCTTCAGGAGCATCACTGGGGATCTCTTCCGGGGAAGTCTCCTGGGGAGTTTCTTCAGGGGTCTCTTCCGGGATTTCCCGAACGGGCTCTTGCGGTTTAACTTCTTCAGCGGCAACCGCCGGGCCAAGTTCTTCCAGGTCGATGTTCGCCAGATCGATATCCTTATAGGCACCCGAGTCAACCTTGCGGAGGCTCAGGCCGATCCGCCGCTGATCCGTATCGATGCGGACGATGCGCAAGGTAACCACTTCACCTTCTTTGAGGCGCTCCTTCGGGTGCTCGATGCGCGAATCGCTGATCTCGGATATGTGGATCAGGCCTTCTACATCACCTTCCAGGCGGGCAAACGCGCCGAACTTGGTCAGGCGGGTGATGATTCCTTCCACCAATTGCCCAACCCGGAACTTTTCCACTTTTTTACGCCAGGGATCATCGATCAGCGCGCGCAGGGAAAGGCCGATGCGTTTCTTCTCTTTATCAATATTGATGATCTTGATGGTCACTTCCTGTCCGACTTCCAATACTTCGCTGGGATGCTGGATGCGGTCCCAGGAAATTTCGGAAAGGTGAACGAGGCCATCTGCACCGCTGATGTTTACAAAGGCGCCAAAATCGGCCAGGCTGGTGACACGGCCTGTACGGATTTCTCCTTCGTGCAATTCCTCGATGACGCGCTCCTTCAGCGATTGGCGTGTCTCGGTACTGGCTGCCCGTTCCGAAAGGATCAGGCGGCGACGGGAACGATCCACTTCGATGACGCGGATGATGATTGGTGAGCCAACCATTTTCGCCCAACGCTGGTCGGGGGTGTCACCGGATGATTCGGCCCGGCGGGAGAAACTCACCTGCGAAGCGGGTACAAAGCCGCGCAGTCCATGCACGGGCACGATCAGGCCGCCTTTGTTATAGCCTTCTACCTCGCCTTCGTAGGATTCATCCGATTCAAGCATTTCTTCTACCAGTTGCCATCCCCTTTGTTCGAGGGCGCGGTTATAGGAAAGCACGATGTTGCCATTCTCATCCTCGGTGGCTAACACATAAACCTGGATCGTTTGGCCAACTTCAAAAGCTTCTCGATCACTGGTTGAAATTTGTTCCAATTCACGCCCAGTGATTACACCTTCAGATTTTGCCCCTACGCTTACCAGCACCTGGGTAGGACTGATGCTAGCAATCACGCCCTCACGGATTTCACCGGGCTGGGGAAGTTCCAGGGTTAACCCTTCGTTCTCCAACAGGGATTCCATGTTTGTGCTGTTGATGCCTTCGGCTGGCGTGTCGCTTTCGGGCAAAGCCCCCTGCCCACTCAGGGCGTCGTTTTGTTCCATCATTGAATAGACTCCGGATATGAAAGATAGGCGAGATTATACAGTTTTATATACTTCTTGGCAACCCTAATAATAAAACCGCATAGGGTTCTCTGGGAATCGCCGGATGATGGAATAAATTGGGAGTATGGGGTGGGCTTTGCTCACCCCATACCCCCATATCTTTTTCTCGGTGATGGCAGCTCCCAATGAGTCCGCGATATTCGTGGCGTTTCGCTGAAAAAGCGCAGTATAATCACAGGCCGGAGTATCCTCATGCCGACCATTTACCCCTTCACTGCCATCGTCGGTCAGGAGCGCATGCGGCGTGCCCTGATCCTGAATGCCGTAAATCCCCGCATCGGGGGCGTGTTGATCCGCGGCGAACGCGGCACGGCCAAATCCACCGCTGCGCGCGCCCTGGCTGCCTTATTGCCTGAAGTTCGTGTGGTAAAAGATTGCCGCTTCGGATGTGATCCAGATCAACCCGTGACATGGTGTACCGAATGCCGTGAGCGTTCTGCTACAAACGAATCTCTGCCGGTTGATTTACGCCTGACACCGTTCGTCAACCTGCCGGTCTCAGCCACCGAAGACCGGGTTGTGGGAACCTTGGATATCGAACAGGCCATCCAGAAAGGGGAACGCCATTTCGAACCTGGCATCCTGGCTTCTGCAAACCGCGGCTTGCTCTATATCGATGAAGTCAACCTGTTGGACGATCATGTTGTGGATGTGCTACTTGACTCAGCCGCTATGGGACAAAACATCGTCGAGCGGGAAGGTATATCATTCAGCCATCCGTCCCGCTTTATTCTGGTTGGTACCATGAACCCAGAAGAGGGTGACTTGCGCCCCCAGCTATTGGATCGCTTTGCCCTGTCTGTGGAGATCACCGGTATTCGTGAAGCCCGGGAACGGGTGCTCATCATGGAACGCAACTTGGCTTTTGAATCCAATGCCATCGATTTTCGCCAGGAGTGGTTATCGAAGGAAAAGGAGCTCTCCAACCAGATTGGGAATGCACGCATGCTGGTGGATAAGGTTACGCACTCCCGCCGGGATCTGCTTTCGATCGCTGCATTGACTGCTTCTTTGAATGTCGATGGGCATCGTGCCGACCTGGTCATCCTGAAAGCCGCCCGTGCCCATGCTGCCTTTGAGGGCAGGTATGCCATCAATGATAGGGATATTGCCCTGGCGGCTGAGCTGGCCCTGCCGCACCGCATCAAACGTGGACCTTTCCAGCAAAGTGGAATCTCGCCAGAACAATTGCAGGAGCGGATCGAGCAATTGCAGGGTGCATCGATGGATAGCGAACCTGCCGAACAAGAACAGCAGGAACCAAACCCCGAAGATCAAAAAAAAAAGTAATCACTGAGACCACCGAGCAGTCTTCTGAGGAACAGCCATCTTCTGAACCCATTCCTCAGCAGACGGTTTTCGATTCCAGCGCCGCCCGCTGGTGGGATGGCGGACAGAAGGTTAAGGTGGGGGAAACTTTCGAACCGCGCAAGCTGGATACCCCCCTGGATAAATTGACCCGCCACGATGCCGGCCGCCGCTCCCGCATCTATACCCAGCGGAAACGAGGCCGCTATATCCAGGCCCGGCCGGCCAATGGCAAGACGGATGACTTGGCGTTCGATGCCACCCTGCGCGCCGCCGCTCCGTACCAAAAGCGCCGGGCCGAACAGCGTAAACGGGTGGCCTTTGCCATCCAGCCCATGGATTTCCAGCGCAAGGTTCGGGTCAAGAAGGCGGCCAACCTGATCCTGTTCCTGGTGGATGCCTCCTGGTCCATGGCCGTGGCGGAACGCATGGCGGCCACGAAGGGCGCCATCCTTTCCCTGTTGAACGATGCCTACCAGCGCCGCGACCGGGTCGGATTGATCGTCTTCCAGAAGGACCGCGCCACCCTGATCCTGCCGCCCACCAACTCCATCCAGTTGGCACAACGGGCGCTTGTAGATATCCCCGTTGGCGGGAAGACACCTCTCTCAGCAGGTTTATTGATGGCATACGATATCCTCCGCCAGGAGGATATCCTGCACCCGGATGTCCGCCCGCTGTTGATCGTGCTGACCGATGGGGCCGGGAATGTCTCCATCGGCACGATGCCCCCCCAGGATGAAGCCTATAAATTTGCCGAGTTGATCGCCCAGCGCGAGTTCCGCAG
>JBFYSM010000439.1:0-4117 GCA_041301605.1 Chloroflexota bacterium
AGAAGGTGAACATCACCTGGGCCTGCTTGGAATGGTAGTAGGCGTGCTGCATGCTGAACTTGCGCTCGCCGTTCAGGTTGTCGAATTCGATGCCCAGGAAGGGATAGGTCATCAATCCCTTCGATGCGACGGTGATGACCCGGCTCGGTGCGCTGGTTTTCAGCAGGTCGAGCAGCAGGTGTGTCATCAGGAACGGGCCGAGATGGTTGGTGGCGAAGACGGTTTCGACGCCATCCTTGGTGATGACAGGTTTCTTCTGCTGGTGATCGAAGTTGGCTGCGTTGTGTATGAGCACATCCAGGCGGGCGTGCCGGCCTTTGAACTCCTCGACGAAGCGGCGGATGGAGGCCTGGGAGGCCATGTCCACGCCGAGCATTTCGACCCGCTCGCTGCCGCTCGCCGCCCGGACCTCATCCAGGGCCGGCGCGCCCCGCTTGGGGCTGCGGCAAGCCATGACGACGGTCGCACCCGCCCGGGCCAGCTGGGTGGCAGCGGCTTTGCCGATCCCGGAATTTGCCCCGGTGATGATGATAACCTTGTCTGTGAGTTGGTACAACATTCTTCCTCTATTTCTCGTTTACCATATTCCGGGGATCAGCCGGAAGCGGGTTTTCAGTGAGTATTCCTTGTAGCCGGGCAGTTCAGCCTGCAACGTTCTATCTTCGATGATGGTACGCACAACCAGCACAGCGGCTGACAGGATGGCCGGGATCAGCGCCCAGCGTGAATTGAGCAGGAACGGCGTCGCCAGGTGGAACAGGATCGTTCCGGCATAGCCCGGATGGCGTACAATGCGGTACGGTCCGCCTGTGGCGACAGTATGCTGGCGGTCAGTCTGGATGCGGACGATGGCGTTGAAGAAGGTGTTGGAAATCATCGACCAGAGCAAGATGACATCGTAGCCAATGGCTGCGACAACAACCCCGGCGATCTGGGCTCCCAGCGGGAACGAGACGCTCCAGCTGTTGCGCACATCAAGACAGGCGATGAAGTAGGTGACGAACATGAAGACGCCCATCAGCGAGACCAAGGCCAGGTCCCATTTCTTGGAATCCTTCTTCACTCCTCGGAGATGGCGCTCGGCCAGCATCTGCGGGTTGACCGGCAGGATGAAGATCACACTGCCGAGCGACCACAAGATGTAGATCGCCGAAAGCACCCAGCCGTTCCACCAGTCCCAGCGACCAACGATGCCGAACAGGATGGCAATCAGGAAGAGGTTGCCGAACGTTTCCCGGAACAGCCAGCGCAGGGCGCCTTTTTTTGTTTTTGTATTATCTTGACTTGCGTTCATCGTCTTATCTCCTGGTTGATTAGTGGTCTTCATCCTTGGCTTGCGCCGGCGGTGGGTACGTGGAGCCTTTGTCGCCCTTCGGCGGCCTGCCCCGGCGGCGGATCTCCGGCTCAGCGAACGGCTGGCCCTTCACATCTTCCAACCGCATCTCGGTCATGTCCAGCCAGCGCAGATCGGCCTCTAGGTGCATCGTGACCTTATCAAGTAGCAGAATCTGGGCCATCTCGGTGCGCGGATCATAACTCTCGCGCAAGGCGGTTGCGGCATGCAATTCCTGATAGAGGTGGGCGCGCTGGTTCTGGATGATGCGCGCCGGGTCCGCTTCGCCGGTGACGAGGGAGACCATCAATTTCACGAAGAACTCGTCGCGTTGGTGCTCCGGTGTGATGCCGCTGGCGAACCATTCCTGCAGGGATTGTTTACCCGCTGCGGTAACGGCGTAGATGCGTCGGGCAGGTTCATCGCCTTCGCCCAGATCCGATGTACGCATGACCAAGCCGGCTTCCTCCAGCCGTTCGAGCGTGGTGTAGATCTGGGCTGGTTTGACTTCCCAGTTGACATCCCCCCCAACGACAGCCTCGAAGGCGGCGCGTAATTCGTACCCGTGACGGGGTTTTTGGGAAAGTAAACCGAGAATGGCGTAGCGGACAGACATAATTAGTCTACGAGTTATCAATTAACAGCAGCGCAAAATAATACACGAGTTAATAATTATTGTCAAGGGAGTTGGTGTGTATAATAGGATATTCCATGCAGGGAAGCCTTCCATGACAGAAATCATCCGCTGGTGTTCACTTATGGTCTGGTTGTCTTGGTTGATCCTCTACTGGGGGGCAGGCCTGGGATTGGTATCCAATTTCCTGCGCGCGTTCCAGACGAACCGTTTCTTCTACGATCGTTATTTCATCATCGGATTGGTATTGCTCTCCAATATCATTCTATGGAGTGGATATTTCCTGATAACCGATGGGATTTCACCCGCATTTTCACTCGATTTGCCATGGCTGGTTTGGGTGGGAGGCGTTCTCGTTTTTGTGGGGGCGTTGGGAACATTCTGGTGCAGGCGCCAGATGCGCGACTCGTGGAGTGCGCACACGGCCCTGGTCGAGAACCATCGTTTGGTGGACAGCGGCCCGTACGCGGTGGTGCGGCACCCGATCTATGCCTTTGCCTGCCTGATGACGATTGGCACGGTGATGGTTTTCCCGGTATGGTGGAATTTCGTTGCTGGTGCAGGCATGGTCACCCTGTATGTCTTCAAGCTGCAATTCGAGGAACGGATGTTGATCCGGGAACTGGTGGGTTACCGGGAATACAGGCATCAGGTTCGTTATCGCTTGCTGCCGTATCTCTGGTGAGTATCGAGCTAATGCACCAAAGCCTGAATGGAGTGGATGATCCCCTGCGTTCCGCCTTCAACGAAGAACATCGCGATCCCAATGACAATGAAAATGGTTCCTACAGCCATATTGAGCGTTTTCTCTGTGGATTGGTTGGCAACCCTGGTGAACATTACGCCAGATGCCATGGCTGCCAGGCCGATGATGATCCCATCCAGCCAGGGGATGTGTCCCTGGATGGTGTAACCGATCACGCCTGAGGCGGCTGTGATCGCCATCAGGGCTGTGGCTGTACCAATGGCAGTGTGAATGGGGTAATCCAAAACATAGATGAGTACGATCAGTATCGTGGCGCCTCCGCCTGTTCCGAACAGGCCGGTCGAAAGGCCGATCCCGAAACCGATGAGCACATTTGCGATTGTCTGGAAACGCCGATCATCAGATTTCAACCCCGCCAGGGTGATCTTGCGTTTCCCGAATGCCCGGTAGAAGAAGGATATTCCCGAGATGATAATAAAGATGCTGAAACTTCCCTGCAAGCCTCCCTGGGGGATCAGGCTTGCGAAATGGGCCCCGGCCTGCGCACCGGTGATCGCTCCCAGTGCCAGCCAGGCTCCGGATTTCAGGTCGATCCGCCCGTAGCGGTAGTAATTGTAGGCTACGATGATCGATGCAATCACATCCACCAGCAGGCTGGTCCCTATGGCTTCATGGATCGTGTAGCCAAGAAATATGGTTAGCAGCGGAACTACGATCGTCACCCCGCTGCCGGCGCTGATGGCGGTGATCGTACCGGTCAACAAACCAATCCCTAGCAGGATAAGGATTTTCAGAAGCATGGCTTCAGTGGGATATCCTTTGTCAACAGTTTTTAAATCAAGGCCTGGGATGTAGCAAAAATATAAGCGAATGGGGAGCCTGATGATATGCGCCTCCGATTCGCAAGCCAGCAGATTGTAATCCCAAACATATCTATGCTCAAGAGCCCTGGTATTGCTTTCCTGATGGGTATAATAGTCCCGATGTCGATCAAATCCCTTCTTGCCCACTGGCGCTCCGACCCACAAACAGGCCCGAATTTCGGGGTGTGGAAGAACATCCCGCCGCGTCCCGCGGACCTGAAAGCCATCCCTTCCGATATGCCCTACACACTGCGGGAGATACTCACATCCCGGGGCATCCAGGCATTGTACAGCCACCAGGCCGAGGCTTGGGAAGTAGCCCGCGCCGGGGGAAACATGGCTGTTGCCACTGGCACCGCCTCCGGCAAGACGCTGGCCTACAACCTGCCGGTCCTTGCAGCGTTACTGAAAGATGAAAATGGGCGGGCGTTATACATGTTCCCAACGAAAGCGCTGGCACAAGATCAACTGAACACGCTTGAACGTTTGAACGTTCCAACGTTCCAACGTTCCAACGTTCAAACGGCAATCTACGATGGCGATACCCCGCAACGCGACCGTAAATCCATTCGCGAAGATCG
>JBFYSM010000444.1:0-4404 GCA_041301605.1 Chloroflexota bacterium
CGCCTGCTTGTCCCGCAAAGCGGGACTTTTCGGGGCGTAGCTCAGCCCGGCTAGAGCGCACGGTTCGGGTCCGTGAGGTCCCGAGTTCAAATCTCGGCGCCCCGACAAAAACTCCCTCTCCCTGAGGGAGTTTTTTATTATCGACTCTGTTGCTCGATCTCCCTGATCACCCTGGCGGGGTTCCCGGCCACGACCGTATTCGCCGGGACATCCCGGGAAACGACTGACCCGGCGCCCACCACGGCATTCCGGCCGACTCTCACCCCTGGCAGGAGGATGGCGCTGCCCCCGATCCACACATTTTCTTCGATCGTGACCGGTTTGGCTACTTCCCAGCCCTGGATGCGGGTTTCGGCCTGGAGGTCGTGGGCGGCGGTATAGATCTGGACGTTCGGCCCGATCATGGTGTGCTGGCCGATGCGCACTTCGTTGCCATCCAGGATGGTGCACAGGACATTCAGGAAGACATGATCGCCGAGGTGGATGTTCTTGCCATAGACACAGTAGAAGGGCGGCCAGATGATCGAATCCTGGCCGACATGTCCCAACAGCTGCCGGAGGATGGCCTGTTGTTCGGGCGCGGTTTCGATCCGGTTGTATTTCCAGAGCAACGCCTTGACCTTCTGGCGTTCGGAGTTAAGCTCGGGGTCGAGGCAGTTGTAGCGTTCCCCGGCCAGCATTTTTTCCTTTTCGGTTCTTGCAGTCATCGAGCACCTCCTGTTCGACTTCTACTGCCCAACAAGCCACCTACGGGTATGATCTCTCGCGATTTCTTTCCTTTTTTCAAAATGCAATTGGAAGGTCACCATCGACCGCTCCATGCTCGTGGAGCAATTCCTTTGCCGCGGCCTGGTCCACCATCCA
The DNA here is from genome assembly GCA_041301605.1 of Chloroflexota bacterium. Taxonomy (GTDB): domain Bacteria; phylum Chloroflexota; class Anaerolineae; order Anaerolineales; family Villigracilaceae; genus VGNO01. Next base: position 865 of record JBFYSM010000444.1, read on the forward strand.
ATGCAGGCAGCCATTCACAAGGTCAACCGCCTGGGCTGGCAGCATTTCTGATCCTGGATGGTTCTGCAAAACCTCGGCCAGGATATTTGCTTTATCCGCGCCAGATACGAGGAATACCCCGTTCGCAGCCGCATTGATCACTGGCGGCGTCAGGGTCACCCGGTCGACGAGCGGCGGTGGTGGTGAAATGTGACGAACAGCGGCGGTCCAGCGACTTGTTTTGTGTATAGCAGGTGTGCCGGGAAAGAGGGAAGCCGTGTGTCCATCGCTGCCCAAGCCGAGCAGGATCAGGTCGAAGCGCGGAATTTCGCCACCGAAGAAATGGCGCAGTTCGATTTCATAACCATGGGCTGCCTCATCGGCGGAAAGTTCACCGTGGATGCGGTGCACATTCCCGGCGGGAATTGGGATCCGGTTCAGGAATGCATCCGCCGCCTGGCGATAGTTGCTTTTGTTGTGACCTGGCGGGACACAGCGCTCGTCCCCCCAGAAAAGGTGAATGCCGCTCCAATCGACCGTTGCTTCCTTCAGGAGCTGATACATCTTCCTGGGCGTGGAACCGCCTGCCAGGGCGACCGTGAACCGGCCGCGGTCCCGGATGGCTTCCCTGGCCAGGTCGATGAATTTCTCGGCTGCCCGGACGGCGAGGGCATCCGCATCTGGCAGGATCTCAATCACCGGCATGGATCGTTCCGGCTTGGTTCACGCAACCCAACCGCCAGCGCCGCCCATCCCGGGCCAGCAACTGGTCGGCGGCCTCGGGGCCCCAACTCCCGGCCGGGTAGGGAGACAATGGTGGATCGTTTTGCGCTTCCCATCCCTGGATCACCGGGTCCACCAACCGCCAGGCGGCTTCAATCGAATCGCTGCGGGTGAAGAGCGATGCATCCCCTTCAAGCGCATCCAGCAACAGTCGTTCATAGGCTTCCGGCAATGCCCCATCGAATGAGGAGTGAAAATGGAAATCCATATCCACCGAGTGCATTTCCTGCTCCGAGTCCGGGACCTTGGCCTCGAATCGCAGGTGGATGCCCTCGTCGGGTTGTATGCAGAGCGAGAGGATGTTGGGTGTGAAGTCGCTGCCCGGCGGGAGGTGAAACATCAGGTGGGGCGGGCGCTGGAACTCGATGATGATCTCGGATGTTTTTCGGTTGAGCGCCTTGCCCGAACGCAGGTAGAAGGGCACTCCCTGCCAGCGCCAGTTGTCGATGAATAGTTTGATTGCGGCATAGGTGGGCGTTTGAGAACCGGGAGCCACACCATCCGTGCCACAGTAACCGCTGTATTGGCCACGAACCGTATCCTCCAGTGCGATCGGGCGGATGCTTTCGAACAGCTTGGCCTTCTCGTTTCGCACCGCATCGGCGTTGAACGAGCTGGGCGGTTCCATGCCGACCAGCGCCAGCAACTGGAGCAGGTGGTTCTGGAACATATCCCGCACCACCCCGGCTGTATCGTAATAACCGGCGCGGTGGCCTACATCGACGGTTTCGGCGACAGTGATCTGGATATTGTTCACATAGCGCCGGTTCCAGACCGGTTCGAAAATGGTATTGGCGAAGCGGAAGAATAGCACATTCTGGGCAGTTTCCTTGCCGAGGTAGTGATCGATGCGGTAAACCTGGTGCTCGTCAAAGACAGCATGGACGGCACGGTTCAACCCGCGAGCTGAGTCCAGGTCGCGGCCGAATGGTTTCTCGATCACGATCCGCCGCCAGGGACCCTGATCTTCGACCTGTCCCGCCATCCCGGCCATGCCCAGTTCTGCAACGATCGCAGGATAATGTTCCGGCGCGGTGGCCAGGTAATACAGCCGGTTTGCTGGTCCATTCTCCAGCGTTGACAGAAAAGTATCCAAACGGCTGAAGTCACCCGGGACTCCCAAATCCCCCTGGTAGTAATGCAGGTTATTGGAAAATGCCTGCCAGGCAGTTGCATCGTAGGTGCCTGGGCTGAAGGTGGTTACCCCCTCACGCAGGTGATCCCGGAAGGCCGCATCTTCGATCGGGCGGCGGGCAAAGCCAACGAGGTTGGTGCATTCCGCCAGGCGTCCCTTCTTGAAATTATTGTAGAGCGCCGGTACCAGCTTGCGCCAGGTCAGATCGCCGGAGGCGCCGAAAATGATGAGCGTGGTGGAATTGCAGATGTTGGCCATGCTGGCCTCCTGATGAAATGGTTTGTTCGAAATTGTAATCGAAAGAAGAGCGCGCGTCGCACCTTCCTGAACGGGATCGATCCACTCAAGGGGATTCTACCGGATTAACGGACCATCCCTCCCCGGCTGGTGCGACGCACGAATAATCCATATCATCTTGTGCAGATCTGGCTTCACCTGTGAGGAGTGTTATCCGCCTGCCTAATATGGTTCATGCGCACCATGACAAGATATCACCCGAAAGCCGCAATCGTTGAGCGTTCCTCTCGGGGGATGGCAGCCACGATCGTTCGCCTGTAGATAAACCAGGTTGGTTATATTCCATGCCCCGCCTTTTATGATCCGGTAGGTATATCCCTCGAGATCGATCGCGTCCTCGTTCCAGCCGGTCAGGCACCATTCCCAGACGTTGCCGATCATATCCATGGCACCGAAGACGCTTTTCCCCGCAGGATACTGACCGACGCTGCTTGGGTGACCAATATGGTTGCCATAGTTTGCGCGCTTCTCGTTCAGTTCATTGCCCCAAGGATAATTCCATCCAGTGTCGCCCAGGGCGGCACGTTGCCACTCCTGTTCTGTCGGCAACCGGATGCTCCAGGAAGAGATGTCGCGAGGATCAAGGGACTTCGGAGATCTATTCCGGCTCATCCATTCGGAAGAGAGCCAATGGCAGAAAGCCAGGCTATCGAACCAGCTTGAACGGGTTCGGGGCAGGTCATTACCCGGGAAAGCGGTGGGTTTTGGTTTATTGCGGTCCTTATGCCATTTTCTTGCTTCGGGAGAAAATTCCCACCATTGCGGATTGGAAAAGCCATTTGGATGTTCGATGAATACCTGGAATTGGGCGTTCGTAACAGGATACTTGGCCATCGCGAAGTCGTCGACCTGATAGGTTCCCCCCTGCGTGCCCCCATCTTGGGTAGCATCATTCAATATTACCTTTCCACCATCCACGAGGCACCACTCAAATGGCGGGCATAAAATGGGTTCGAGGTGCGGATAGTTCGGCATAGACTTGTTTACCTGCTTTCAGGTGATGGTTTCGAAAGGATGGGAGATTCTTCGTCGCTGTACTCCTCAGCAGGAACTGAACCTTCGCAAGGCTCGCTGTACTCTTTTTCCAAGAGACAAAAGTACGTTTTCCCAAAGACAATAGTTGTCTCTCAAAAGATAATAGTATATCTTTGCAAGTATCTTCTCAATAAGTAGGGGGAGGGTTAGGCAGTAGCCCAACACCGGCCCAGGTTAAGTTCACGGGCGTGCAGTTCTACCAGGCTCGCCATCGGCAGGATCCGGTTTGTACCGGAAATACGATCATGAATATAGGCATAGAAACTGATCCCCAATTTTCTGGCGGTTGCAGCCAGGGTCATGAAAGTATC
>JBFYSM010000450.1:0-3085 GCA_041301605.1 Chloroflexota bacterium
CTTCGCCGCCCACACACACCCCCCATCTTCCCCTATTTATTGAGAAGTTACAAATCAGGTGATATCTATGACCGATAAGAGAAAGGCTGGAAAAAAGTCAGCAGGAGGGCTGGCGATTGCCAAGCGGCGCTTCGTGACCGGCGTGACCATCCCCCTGCTGCTTTACGAATCGCTGGGCATCTTCGTGCTGGGCTGGGCGTTCGTGCTGATGTTCTTCGATTACAGTTCCGGGCGCGTGGGAGGTCCCATATTGGGACTTGGGGGAACGAATCCATTTATCGGTTTCGGCCATTTTATCGAGATGATCAAGGGCACCTCGGTGGAGGCAAACCTGTTCCGAACCAGTTTGAAGAACACGCTGATTTTTGCCGTGGCTGTCCTGCCGCTCAACCTGGCCATCACCCTGCCGTTGGCCTGGTTGTTGGAATCCATCGGCAGCCGCTTCAAGGCGCTCTACCGTACCATTTATTTTCTCCCCGTGCTGACCTCCTCGGTCGGGGTGGCCCTGATCTGGATGAGCATGTACGATCCCCAGGCCGGCTGGATCAATGCCATCATCCGCTTCTTCGGCGGGACGCCGGTCTCCTGGCTCTCCGATCCGCGCGCCGGGTTTGCGGGTGTTTCCGTGGCGATGTGGGCCGTCATCCTGGCCTATCTCTGGCAGGACTATGGTTACAATATGGTCATCTTCATCGCCGCCTTGCAAGGTATCCCCCATGAGCTCAAAGAGGCCGCCCTGATCGATGGGGCAAATCCCTGGCAGGTTTTCCGCAAGATCACCATCCCCCTCATCCGACCAACCATGCTCTTCGTCTGCGTGATGACCATGCTCTCATCCTTCCAGGTGTTCGATATCATCCAGGTAATGACCAACGGTGACCCCGGGAACCAAACCCAGGTGCTGATGCTCGATATCTACAAGAGCGCCTTCCGCTACCAGAACATGGGCTGGGCGGCAGCCGAATCCTTTATCCTGTTCCTGATCGTGATGACCGTGACCATCATCCAGATGCGCCTGCTGCGCACCGACTGGGAGTACTGATATGGCTGCCAACACCTTCCCTGTAAGTACTGTCCGAGCAGCAAAACCGGTTCCCTGGGGCAAGTTCTTCAGCCGCTTCCTGATCTATTTCGTGCTGACACTGGGATTGTCATTCACCCTGTTGCCTTTTTTGATGATGATCCTGAGTTCGTTCAAAACAAATGTGGAAGTTCTGCGCGTCCCCCCCACTTTCTGGCCGGAAACCTTCACATTCGAGAACTATAAAACGATCTTCAACGACCCAGACCTGCCCCTGTTGCGTTTCTATGGGAACAGCGCATTCGTAGCCATCTTCAATGTCTGCTCGACACTCTTCACCAGTTCATTGATCGGCTACATGTTCGCCAAGTTCGAGTTCCCCGGCAAGAAGATCCTCTTCGGCTGGTTCCTGACCATGATGATGATCCCCACCCAGATCACCATGATCCCCAGCTACCTGATCCTCGCCAAATTGGGTTTGATCAACTCATTGTGGGGGCTGATCATCTTCAGCGCCGTGGATGCCTTTGGGATCTTCATGCTGCGCCAGTTCTGCGAGACCCTGCCCAATGAACTGATCGACGCCGCCCGCATCGACGGCGCCAGCGAATGGCAGATCTACCTGCGCATCATCCTGCCGCAATTGGGGGCGCCGCTGGCCACGCTGGGAATCCTGGGTTTCATGCACAGTTGGAATGCCTACCTGTGGCCGATGATCGTCCTGCAGAAGATCGAAGTGCGCACCCTGCCCATCATCCTGACCTGGTTCAACTCGACCCACACCGGCCAGGGGGCGCTGGTGATGGCCGCCACGGTATTAATCATCATGCCGATCCTGTTTGTTTTCCTGTTCTTCCAACGCTGGATCGTCCAGGGTTTTACCATGACTGGGTTCAAATAGGAGTATGCATGTATCGCCGTCTTATCGGTTTGAGTTTGTTGCTGCTTCTCCTGTCCGGGTTGCTAACAGGTTGCGGGGTTGCGAACACAGCAGAACCGGACTGGGCCGGGGTGAATGATTTCCTCTACCAGCTCCAGCACGCAGATCCGGACCGCATCGGCGAAACCGCCTTCGACTTGGCGGTTGTCACCCTGGCAACCGCCGGCAACTCCCCGGATGTCATCCCGGCTCTCAAGAACAGCCCCGGCGGGCCGAAGATCATCCTGTGTTACATGAGCATCGGCCAATCGGAAACCTACCGCTGGTATTGGGATCCAGATTGGAATGAAAATCCACCCGCCTGGCTGGATGCCCCTGATGGCGTCTGGGCTGGCGATCACTGGGTGCGCTATTGGAATCCCGATTGGCAGGCGATCATCTATGGCTCTCCAGACAGCTATCTCGACCAGATCCTGGCACTCGGTTTTGACGGCGTTTACCTCGACCGGGTGGATGCCTACTGGTACTACCAGGATCAGGGTCATGAAACCGCCGCCCAGGAAATGGTGGATTTCATCCTGGATTTCACCGAATACGCCCGGCGTAAACACCCTGGCTTTGGCGTCTTCCCGCAGAACGCCGAGGAGCTGGGCATCCGGTTCCCCGAGTTCTTGGCAGCCATGACCGGCATCGGCGTGGAAGATTTATACTATGGCTACCCGCGCGACCATGAACCGAGTCCAGCCGAGTGGACCGCTGAACGCGAGGACATCCTCGACCAGTGGGTGGCAGCCGGCAAGCTGGTGCTGACCATAGATTACACCGCCCGACCTGAGCAGATCGCAGATACCTATTACCGTGCCTATTCGCACGGCTATGTTCCCTATGTGACCGATCGTTCGTTAGGCCGCCTGCGCATCAACCCTGGCTTCGAGCCGGACAAGGATCCGGGCGAGTGGGCCTTCCCCACCCAGACGCCATAGATCCTTGCGAAGGCTGGAACCTGCCGGGCGTCCGGAAAAACCCGGTTTCCTGATCCAAACGAGTGTTTTATCCTTGAGCCAAAACTTCGCAAGGTTTTTTTACGATAGAATCAACCCGTTCAACCACCCATCCCTTTTATCTGCGTTTATCGTAACTTCTCAATAAATAAGGGAAGATGGGTGGGGTGTGGGCGGCTTCGC
>JBFYSM010000502.1:0-5237 GCA_041301605.1 Chloroflexota bacterium
CCGGCAAGACCAGCCTGGCAGCAGCCTTCGCCCACCTGGCATGTGATGGTTCCTCCCCCATCCGGGCTGTGCTGGCAGATGCGGATGTGGATGCCGCCAACCTGGAACTGGTGCTGCGCCCCAGGCGGCTGGAGACCCATGATTTCACCGGCGGTTCGCTGGCAATCATCGATCCATTGCTCTGCCAGGGTTGCGGTGATTGCAAACAGGCCTGCCGTTTCGATGCGATCCTGCCTGGCCAAGTGTATCGGGTTGACCCGATCGCTTGTGAAGGCTGTGCGGCCTGTGTTTACCAATGCCCCGAAGAAGCCATCCGCATGGAGGCGCAAACTGCAGGACAGTGGTACCGTTCCGATAGCCGCTACGGACCGCTCTTCCACGCCGACCTGAAGCCGGCCCAGGAAAACTCCGGCAAACTGGTCACCCTGGTCAAACAACGGGCGCGCCTGGCTGCTCTGGATGGAGATTATCCGCTCCTGATTGTGGATGGCCCACCTGGGATCGGCTGTCCGGTCATCTCAGCTCTCTCCGGCGCGGATCTGGCATTAATCGTGGCGGAGCCAACCGCTGCCGGCCTACACGATATGCTGCGCATCGTCGAAACCGCCGCACATTTCCGCATCCCAACCCTGGTTTGCGTGAATAAGGCCGATATCTATCCGGAAGGCACGCGCCAGATCGAGGCTTTCTGCCAGGAGCGAGGGCTCGAATTGGTTGGTAATATACCGTTCGATGAAACGGTCACACAGGCGATGATGAATGGCGAGCCGGTGACGGCTTACAATCCTGGCTCTCCCGCCAGCCAGGAAATCACTGCTACATGGCAAAAATTGGTGAAAGTGCTTGACGTCGAATTCATCCCATAAGAAAAAAGGAAACCCAATGAACTCCATTATCTCAAAAGAGCAAATCATCGCAGCACTCGCGAAGGTGGAAGATCCCGAACTTCACCGCAGCCTGACGGACTTGAATATGGTGCGCAAGGTGGATGTGAAAGATGACATTGTCGAGATCAGCCTTGCCATCACCGTACCGAACTGTCCATTCAAAAGCCAGATCGAGTCGGATGTCCGTGCCGCTGTAGGGGCTTTACCGGGCGTTAAAGAAGTTGTGATCCAGATGGGATCGATGACCGATGAAGAACGCAAAGCACTGATGGGGAGCCCGGAGGAAGGTTCAGCGGCAAAGTATAATCACATCCAGAATGTAGTGGCGGTGATGAGTGGCAAGGGAGGCGTGGGTAAATCCCTGGTCACTGGCCTGTTGGCTACTGCCCTGGCCCAAAAAGGATATCGAACAGGCATTCTCGATGCCGATATTACCGGTCCCAGTATTCCGATGTTGTTTGGCATGCAAGGGCCTGTCGAGCCGGGGCCGGTCGGGTTGCGGCCGCTCCAGAGCCGAAGCGGGTTAAAAATCATGTCCATGAATTTCCTGCTGGCGAATGAGGATCAGCCAGTCATCTGGCGGGGGCCATTGATCGGTAAAGCGATTACCCAGCTATGGGGCGATGTGATGTGGGGTGACCTGGAATACCTGCTGGTTGACCTGCCGCCCGGCACATCGGATGCTGCCTTGAGCACGATGCAATCCTTGCCGGTGAGAGGCATTGTGATGGTTACCACACCCCAGGGCCTTTCAGCCATGATCGTGCGCAAGGCGGTGCATATGTCCCAGGCTGTTGGTGTGCCGATTTTAGGCGTGGTGGAAAACATGGCCTATTTCATCTGCCCGGATACCGGAAAGCGTCATCTGATTTTTGGCACCAGCCATGCTGATGAAGTTGCCACGGTTGCCGGCGCCCCCATATTGGCACAACTTCCCATCCACCCGGATGTGGCTGCCCTGTGCGATGCCGGACAGGTGGAGGATATCAGATTGGAAGAGATGGGAGGCCTGATTGACGCTTTTATCAAAGCCGCTCCGGCTCAAAAAAGGAATCAACATGACTGATGCTGAACACCTCCGTTCGGCGGTTCTCGCGAAAATGGCAACGGTGATCGATCCGGAGACGGGCGTGGATGTGGTGCAGATGCGCTTGATCGAAGACTTGATCGTGGATGATACCGGGCATGTCTCCTACACGTTCCGCCCATCTTCCGTCTTTTGCCCGATTGCCGTTCCGCTGGCAGATGCCATCCAGCGCGCTGTTGCGGAGGTGCCGGGGGTTGTATTACAGGATGTCAAGGTTGTCGGTTTTGCACTCTCTGATGAACTGACCGCTCTACTCAAGCAAGCCATGGAGAAAGCCTTGCAGGATAAGAAGGAATGAAGTACGTATTTGGTCCCGTTCCCTCCCGCCGTCTGGGGCAATCATTGGGCATCGACCCTGTCCCGCTTAAAACCTGCAACTGGAACTGCGTCTACTGCCAGTTGGGGCGCAGCCAGCCGCTGACCAACAAACGCAAACTCTTTGCCCCACCCGAAGACATCCTGACGGAGGTACGCCAGGCATTGGATGAACGTGCTCCGGGGAAAATCGACTGGGTCACTTTTGTCGGCTCCGGTGAAACCTGCCTGCACAGCCAATTGGGCTGGCTGATCCGCCAGGTTAAACAGATGACGGACCTGCCCGTGGCTGTCATTACAAACGGCTCGCTGCTGTACCTGCCGGAAATCCGGACCGAATTATCCGCTGCGGATGCAGTCCTGCCTTCTCTGGATGCCGGGAATCTCAAGCTGTATCGCCGTATCAATCGCCCGCATCCCGATATCTCCTTCAAGAGACTTGTGGATGGGTTGGTTGCTTTCCGGGATGAATATCAGGGGAAACTCTGGGTGGAGGTGATGCTGGTGCGCGGCCTGAACGATAGCGAGGAAGCCTTACATGAGATTGCATCTATCCTGGAGCGCGTTCAACCAGATCAGGTTCATCTGCTCCTGCCCTCCCGCCCACCGGCCGAACCCTGGGTCGAACCGACCGATGCGGAGGGGTTGATGCGGGCACAGGCAATCCTGGGGCAAAGTGCACAGGTGGTCACCCCGGCCCATGGAGAGATCAGCATATCGCCGGAAGAGGGTCTCAAAGAAGCCCTGTTGGGAATCATCACCCGGCACCCCCTGTGCGAAGATGAATTGCCTGCCCTGCTCGGAGGCGCGAGAGCTGTCGAAGCACTTTCAGCCCTGGAAAACCTGCGGGAGTGTAAGCAGGCGCAAGTTGTGGAAAGATACGGTCTGCGCTTCTGGAGTGCAGCGGGTGCACATTATCCTGATGTGAACTAAAATTACAGCGTTCGAGAAACATGAGATTTTATGCCAATTCTGGATGATCTGCTGGCTTCACTCACCCAAGATGCACCCGTTCGCTCCGTCCTGGTCGGGGCGCACTGGACCCTGGTCTGCTCCCGTTATGGCGGGCTGGCCTCCACCCTGATGGGATCGGGGCCGCATGGACATGATCCAGTGCGGGATGTGGGTCACTTGCACGAGAAATCTGCGCGTGAATTGGCTGAATATGCGCGTTCTGAAAATCCCTTGGAAGTGAGCATCGGGGTGGCCGCCATCAACTCGCTCATCGATGTGGATGAAAGCCGCTGTGTTCAGGTGAATGCCGCCGAGATCCTGTCCGAACGCGGGCGCGGCAGAACAGTCGCGCTGGTTGGGCATTTTCCCTTCATCCCCCGCTTGAAATCTGCAGTCGGCAGGTTATTGGTTATCGAACAACACCCAGCGGAAGGAGAGTACCCGGCTGAAGCCGCCTCGGAAATCCTGCCCCAGGCCGATATTGTCGCCATAACCGGAAGCGCCTTAATTAACAGCACCTTGGATGGCTTACTGGCAGCCTGTCCGGCCGGTGTACCGATTATGGTGCTGGGACCGAGTACACCCCTATCCCCGGTTCTTTTTGAACATGGAGCGACCATCCTGTCCGGTGCTCGCGTGGTGAATGCGGACCTCGCTGCCTTGACCATCAGCCAGGCGGCTTCTTTCCGACAGGTAAACGGGGTAAAATTACTGACGATCACAAACGAAAAGGGTATCATCTCAATAACTTTGGGGGCGGGGGGTGTGTGGGCGGCGAAGCCGCCCCCCCCCCCATCTTCCCCTATTTATTGAGAAGTTACCGAAAAGGATACATAAATCTCCATGCTCGCTTTCGATCTGAAACTTTGTCTTCGCAAGGGCTGGCGTGAAACCGGAAGTTGATGATGAGGCATTATCACCGCTACATTGCCATCCTCATCTTAGGTTTATTCCTGCTGATCGGGATACAACCAGCCCAGGCACAGACTCCAACCTCCAGCCCCGTGGTGCGAGCGGTACTCTTTTACTCGCCCACCTGCGGGCATTGCCAGTACGTTATCATGGAAACCCTGCCGCCCCTCTTTGATCGATATGGCAATCAACTCCAGATGATCGGGATCGATGTCGCCCAGGCTGATGGGCAAGCGTTGTTTATCACCGTTATCCAGATGTTCAATCTGGATCGGGGTCCTGTCCCTTTCCTGGTGGTTGGGGATACGTACCTGACCGGTTCCGTGGATATCCCCTAACAATTCCCTGGGCTGGTGGATCAATACCTGGCCCAGGGTGGCGTGGATTGGCCTGCAATCCCCGGCCTGATCGAACTGATCACGGCTGCCGAGGGTACGCAGCAGGCGCAATCATCCCCCACGTCTGTACCACCAACACCGATCCCCACAAACCCCACCCCCATTAAAAATACTTCTGTTCCAAGCCCGGAGCCATCTTCCACGCCCCAACCATTCATATTGATTAATGAGACACAGACCAGCCTCGCAGACCGCCTGGCGCGGGATCCAGTTGGCAATAGCCTTGCAATCGTAATCCTGGCTGGCATGCTTGCCTGCTTGGGGTGGGGTGGCTGGATCTTCTTCAAAACACCCGGCAGGCGGCTGTCGGGTACTGCCGGCTGGGCCATCCCCATCCTTTGCGTGATTGGCCTGGCTGTGGCTGGTTACCTGGCCTATGTGGAGACAACCAACACAGAAGCTGTCTGCGGTCCGGTGGGTGATTGCAACACCGTTCAGCAGAGCCAATATGCACATCTATTCGGCATCCTGCCCATCGGCCTGTTGGGAATGGTGGGATACATCTTGTTCCTGGCTGCATGGTACGTACAAAAATTCTTGAGTGGCAAACTGGCTGATTATGGTGCATTGGGGATGCTGGTCATGGCTACATTTGGCACCCTCTTTTCGGTATACCTGACCTTCCTGGAACCGTTCGTGATTGGTGCGACTTGCGCCTGGTGCCTGGCGTCAGCTGTGGTGATG
>JBFYSM010000523.1:0-10744 GCA_041301605.1 Chloroflexota bacterium
TTCGGCTTGGCAAGTGCCACTGTGGCGCGAAAGCGTGCTGTCCAGGGGTGCGGATGATCCCGGAGCTGTTCCAGCAGGTAGCGGCGGCGGCTTGAATCCGTTTGCGGTTGGGGGCCAAAGCGGTTGGAATGCAGGCCGGGTTTCCCTTGCAGGGCATCCACCTCCAACCCGGAATCATCACCCAGGGCAACCAGGCCGCTTGCCCTGGCAAATGCAAGGACTTTCTTGGTTGCGTTTTCTGCATAGGTTTTACCATCTTCCTGGATATCCAGCTTCAGGCCAATCTCTGCCGGGCTGACCAGGGTGATGGCCAATCCACCCAGTACATCCTTGATTTCCTTGAACTTGCCCGGGTTGTTGGTTGCAATGAGCAGCTTGGGTTGGGTTGTCATTCCATTTTGCCTTTGATCTGTTCCAACGCCCACCGGGCATGCTGCCGGATGAGAGGTTCGGGGTCTTGCCGGATTTGTTCAATAGCGGGAATACTCGCTGGCTCACAGGCATTTCCTATTGCAACAGCAATATTGCGCAAATAGCCGCGGCGCCTGGCGCGTCGGATTGGGCTGGTTCTGAATTTATGGTTGAACATATCTTGCGAAAGCAGGATTTCCTCGGCCAACATTGGTTGAATGGCAATATCTTGGCTGGTGAATTGTGGCTCCACATCAGAGGATGCAAAGCGGTTCCAGGGGCATACCATCTGGCAGATATCGCAGCCAAAGATCCAGTTGCCCAGCAGGGGCCGCAACACCAGGGGGATTTCGCCTTTTAGTTCAATCGTCAGGTATGAGATGCAGCGCCGGGCATCCAGGGTGCGGTTGGGGAGGATGCATCCGGTAGGGCAGGCCTGGATGCAGCGCGTGCAGGTTCCGCAGTGGTCCGTTTCGAAAGGTGGATCTGGAGGAATCTCGATATCGAGCAGGATTTCAGCCAGGAAGAAATAGGAGCCAATGCCCGGCGCGATCAGGCAGGTGTTCTTGCCGATCCAGCCAAGGCCGGCTCGCTGGGCCAGGTCACGCTCCAGGATGGGACCGGTATCGGTATAGATGCGGTAGGAAATGGAGTGATTGACCTGCTCTTTGATGAAATCGGCCAAAACCTCGAGTCGTTCTGGCAGGAGGGTGTGATAATCTGTTCCCCAGGAATAAGCGGCGATGCGACCACGGGAAGAAAGCTCTGGATGTAAGGGGATAGTTTTTGGGTCCGGGTAGCGCATACCGAGTACCAGGATGGAACGGCATTCGGGCATGATGCAGAGCGGTTCGGCGCGGCATAACCGAGCGCGCTCATTCCCCAGGTAGGCCATTTCACCGTGATGCCCCAGAGTCAGCCAATTTTCATAGGTGGACCAATGGGGTGGTGGATCTGGCGTGGTCACACCAACCAGGACGAAGCCCAGCCGGTGGGCTTCCTGCGTGATCGCTTGTTTGAGGGATTCGGGCACTTCTAAGGGACTGTGATGAAAAGCCAGATGAACTCGCCGAAGGTTGTCATCTTGTCGTTGCGCGGACGGAAATATGCCCCGTATGTACCGGATGCTGTGGGGGCAGTCAGTGAAACGGAGATATCCATCAGGCCTCCCGGCGCTACTTCATTGGGGAAGTTGACTGGTGCCACTTTGGCCCAATCCGTTCCCTCACCGCCGTAGCCGAAAACCAACTGATATTCGGCTGTCCAGGTACATGAGCCGGTGTTTTGGATCCGCCAGGTTTTTACAAAGGTTGCGCCGGCTTGGACCGTAGCGCCATCCGGGATGGTGATATCATCGATGAATTTGTATTGGTCACAGGAGTATTGGGGGGTGCGCGGCAACGTCGGGTTGATGAAGGGGGTAATCGTGACCGCAGGCGTATCGGTGATGAGCGGGGTGTTGGTAGGCTGGGGAGTGTTTGTGATAGCCGGATCAATGGATGAAGCAGGTGTGGTTGTCGGTGTGGGAGTAGATGTAGGGGTTGTGGCCATGGCTGTCATGGCCAGTACGGCTTCCACTGTCTGGGCGGATTGGGTTTTGATGATTGCAGGATCCTGGGTGGGTGTGGCGGAGCTGCATGCACTGAGGAGCAATGGGAAAATCAACAAAACCATCACGAAGATTTTACTTATCTTTTTCATATGTCTCCAATAGTTCTATACTGTTCCATGTCGACAAGATTATATCCCATTGGGTGGGCAATATAACCGTGCACCATCTATGGCTTTTTGATGATCGGTGCCAGCCAAATGGCTTCATCCTGGCTGGGTGAACCATTGGATTCGACCGTCAGGATGAATTGCACGGATTGCCCAGCCAGAGGCGTGAGATTGATATCCACAAACGTGATGGCATCGTCATATTTCACCTGCCAGCTTGAAAGGCTTTGGGTCGTGTTTGATCCGGTAATCTGGTAGTTCAGCCGAAAGATCACATCACAGGCTGTCACACCATATTTACAGCTCAAAACGGTATAGAAATGCTCTCCAGATTGAACAGTGTATGCCGGGAATTTGCCACTGATGTAACCATTGTTGGTCAGTTGTGGGTGGGTGATCAGCGCTGGCTCGTTCTCGATTCCACCCGTTTCGAGTTGGGGTTTTTCATTCTTTATGATGAAACCACGCGAGTCGCCAACCGTCCCCGGACAAGGAAGTGTTCCAGCCGCCGATGTCCAGGTTGCTTCACAGTAACGCCGGGCGAAGTGATAGGAAACGGGCAAGTAACTGAGCACGTCAATCTCGACCGTGAAGGGATCTTTTGCAGATGGCCCGATCCCGAAGGTGTGCCCGTAATCGTCTTTTAGCACCCAATAGCCGATGTAATTGTTGACTTTGGCAGGAGCGATCAGATCTATAGAGATATCGACGCTTTGGCCGGGGGCGACGTTCTTGGGCAGGTTGACGATCCCAGGGCCATCCATCTGGTATCCGGATGAAAAGGCCAGTTCGTAGGATTTATTCCAGGTGCAATTGCCGATGTTCGTAAACCGCCAGGTTTTCGTGAAGGCTTCCGATGGCGCAAAATCAGCGCCTGCTTCTACGGTGATATCCTGTACCGCAACCCAATTACAGATGGATGAGGTGGGAACCGTTGTGGGTACAGACGGGGATGTTGGAACGATCCGCGTCGGAACGATGGGGACCAGGAAGAAGGTGCTTGTGGGGATAGGTGTAAAAGTAGGCCTGGGAGTGGGCGTCTCGGTCCGTGGTCGAACCCGGGTTGGGGTAGGAGAAGGTATCCCGGTCAGGCTTTGCTGGGCTGCCTGGGTTGCCAGTGCCTGGGATGTCTGGGTCGCGGCGACAAAAAGAGGATGGATATCCAATGTTGGGGCAGAAGGCAACAGGGCTGGGATTGCATCGCAGGAAGCCAGGAGAAGCATGGCCATCAAGCAAAGATATAAGCTGGTGCGTTTCATAAGAGATCCTCTCTCAAATCAAGGGAACAGCCGATATACTGATTTGGAGTTACGCAATTGGGAAGGATTCTGGGGTGTAGTGGGCGGGTGGAACCTGCCCCCTACACCCCCAATCCCCTTGAACTGCGTAAGTCCTACTGATAATACTCTGGTTGCACGGAAAGGAAAAGAGGCCTTAAGTTCGAAAAGGCCTCTTCTTCACTGGAAGTTGTTTATTCTTCTATGCAGGTTGAGCAGGCAGATCACTTCTCGTATGGCGTGCCATCCGCAGCGGGCATCCTGACCCGCCCCATGAATCCTGAAAGCACAATCATTGTAGCAATATAGGGTGCCATGGCCAACAGTTCGCCCGGAACCCCCACCTGCATGATGGCAAGTTTTTCCTGCCAGGAATCGAAGAAACCGAAGATCAGTGATCCCAGATAGGCAGTCCCAGGGTTCCAGTTGCCAAAGATCATGGCAGCCAGGCCAAGAAAGCCTTTACCGGCCGTCATGCCCTCGTTGAACCGGCCAGCTACGCCAATTCCCATATATGCCCCGGAAAGACCAGCCAGGGCGCCACTGATCAGCACGCAGATATAGCGGATGCGGAAGACATTGATGCCCAGCGTATCCGCTGCCCTTGGGTGTTCACCCACGGAGCGGATCCGCAGTCCCCAGCGCGTTTTGTAGAACAGGATCTGGGTAACGATGATGATGATAAACAAAGCGTAGATGATCGGACTCTGGTTGAACAGCACCGGACCGATAACGGGGATTTTCCACAGTACGGGAATGGGCCAGGCGGGTATGGCAGGTCCCGGGTAGCTGAGGGCCGGATTGGGGTCGATGACCGCCCGGAACAGGTAACTCGTGAGCCCCAGCGAAAGGATGATGATGCCCGTGCCGCTGATGATCTGGTTGACGCGATACTTGATGCAGAGAACACCGTGCAGCCATCCTAATAACATCCCAAAGAGCATGCCTCCCAGGATACCAACCAGCATGCTGTCAGAAACACTGGCAAAAACCACGGACGCCAGCGCTCCGGTCAGCATCATGCCTTCGATGCCGATGTTCACCACGCCGGAACGCTCGCTGTAAATCCCGCTCAAGGCTGCCAGGGCGATCGGCGTGGCCCTCACGATGCTGCTGATCAGCATGCCTGTCAGGTTCAATGACTGCCCGCGTGTGCCCCAAATGAGGAACGCCAGCACAACCAACCCCACTGTTGTAATAAGGATTGTGTTTGCTTTTTTGAAGCCCTTGACCAATTGCCAGATGCCTGCCACCCCGACCAGGCTGCCGATGACTACCAGTGTGATAAAAGTGGGCAGAACGAGATCTGGCGCGGTGATCGATTCTCCTCCCCGCTTGCTGGTCAGAACGAAGGTGGATATCAATCCTTCCGTTCCAATGGACAGGAAGATGACGAAGGCTGCCTCAATGAAAAGGAAGATGGCAACTGCCAGGTTCTTCCAACTACGAACATTTGTGTGTGTGATCGCAATATTAGCCATAGCCACTCCAGCGCTAACCAGCAGGGACCTTTTTAGTTTCTGTTTTTCTCTTTTTGGTTCGGCCGATCCGGTATAAGCCGCGGATGATCTCAGGGGCAGCGATGAACACGATCACCATACCCTGGATGATACGGATCAGCTCCACTGGGGTACCGGCAAAGGATTGCATGCGCGCCGCTCCAGAGCGTAAGAAGCCGAAAAGAAGGGATGAAAGCACCACCCCAAACGGGTGGCTGTTCCCCAGCAACGCCAGGGCAATGGCATCGAAGCCGTATCCCGAGGAAAACGCCCGCACCAGCCTGTGTTCGACGCCGAGAACCTGGTTGATGCCTGCCAGCCCCGCCAGGGAAGCGCTAATCACCATGGTCAGGACGGTGATCATGGCGATCCGGACGCCGGCGTAGCGCGCTGCCCTTGGGTTGGCGCCAACCATGCGGATTTCCATGCCCAGCGGGGTTTTCCACAGGAACCAGTAGACCACTCCAGCCATGGCCAGCGCCAGGAAGAAGCCCCAGTGGACGCGCATCGGGTCTGGGAACAGCGCCGGCAGATAGGCTGAGGGCAGGATATCCGGGGTAATTGGGAGCGCGCCGGCTCCGGCAATCATCGGCCCGGTGAGCAGGTAGTCTGTCAGGCGGAAGGCGATGTAATTCATCATGATCGTGTTGATCACCTCGTGCGCTCCCAGCTGCGCCTTGAGGATGCCCGGGATCGCTCCCCAGAGTGCCGCTGCAGCGATACCGGCAATCATGGCCACCAGCATGTGAATTGGGAAGGGCAGACCGGTAACAGAATAACCGACATAGACCGATGCCAGGCCGGCCACGAATAGCTGCCCCTCCCCGCCGATATTGAATAAGCCACCGCGAAATCCCACAGCCACCCCGAGCCCGGCAAGGATGTACGGCGTCGTGAATACCAGGCTCTCGCTCAACGGGCGGAAGGCATTCAGCAGGGCGCGTGTCTCGCCAGTGGATTGCCAGGTTTTGATGGCTTCAACGATCTGCTTCGGGTCTCCGAAAGCTCCGATGAACAGGGCACTGTAAGCATTGATGACGCTATGCCAGGAAGTCGTGATGGCCCCCCAGGGATTTTGGAAGAAATTCCCCCATGCCTTAAGAGATTCTGGATGGGAAAAAACGATCAGGATACTGCCAATAACAAAAGCAGTAAACACCGACAGGAGCGGCACCAGGACCGCTTCGAACTTTCCCTTCCTCACCGCGATCCGGTTCAGGAAGCTGCGCTCATCCTTTTCCATTTCCGGCTTAGCCGGTTTCTTTGAGGTTTTGCTCAAGTGGACCTCCTATTCTTGTGGGCGGATGGGAGCGTTCATGCCTCGACCCCGGCGGGTTCAGCGGGAACGGACTCTGTAATGCCAGCCATCAGCAATCCTAGTTGCTCGCGGGATGCCTGCTCTGCCGGCAGGATGGCCAGGATGCGTCCTGCGAACATGACTGCAATCCGGTCGGCCAGGTTCATGACCTCATCCAATTCGGGGGATACCAGGAGAACGGCACAGCCCTCATTGCGCTTGCGGATGATTTGCCCGTGGATGTATTCGATGGAACCAACATCCAGGCCGCGGGTGGGTTGGGATGCTATCAGCAGCTTGATTGGGCGGGAGAGTTCTCGCGCCACGATCACCTTCTGCTGGTTGCCACCCGAAAGGTTGGCAACCGGTATCGATATGCCTGGGGTACGGATGTCGAACTGGCCGACGCGTTCTTGCGCGGCTTTATCGATTTCCTTTTGGGAAAGGTTCAAGCCTTTTGTAAAGGGCGACTCATAATAGGTATTCAAAACCAGGTTATCCGAGACGGTAAAAGAAAGCACCAGGCCGTCCTGTTGGCGATCTTCGGGCACATGAGCCGAGCCTGCTTCGCGGATCTTGCGCGGCGAAGCCTTGGATATATCCCGCCCAAGCAGACCGACAAATCCGGCCTCGATTTTCCGCAAGCCGGTCAATGCCTCCACCAGTTCCTTCTGGCCATTCCCCTGAACCCCGGCAATTCCCAGCACTTCCCCTGCCCGAACCTGGAATGACACACCTTTTACAGCCTCGAGGTGCCGATCATCCCGGACATGGAGATCCTCGACATTCAAGGTAATATCACCAACTTCTGCTGCTTCTTTCTCCACCTTCAGGATGACTTCGCGGCCAACCATCATGTTGGCCAGGGATGCTTCGTCGGTTTCCTTGGGACTTGTCGCACCCACCACGCGCCCGCCGCGCAGAACCATGATTCGGTCGGCGACAGACATCACTTCTCCCAGTTTGTGGGTAATAAAGATAATGGATTTCCCTTGTTCGATCAGGGAATGGATGACTTTGAAAAATTCCTCGACTTCCTGGGGGGTGAGCACGGCGGTCGGCTCATCGAAGATCAGGATATCTGCCTGGCGGTAGAGCACCTTGATGATCTCGACCCGCTGCTGTACTCCCACCGAGAGATCTTCCACATGGGCGAGCGGATCGACGTTCAATTGGAACTTCGATGAAATATCCTGGATGCGTTCCGTCGCTGCCTGCCGGTCCAGGAAGATCCCGGCCTTGGTGGACTCGACTCCCAACATGACATTCTCAGTTACTGTAAATACGGGCACGAGCATGAAGTGCTGGTGCACCATGCCGATCCCCAAGCGGATGGCATCGTGCGGATTGATGATCTCGACTTTTTCCCCCCGGACCATGATCTCTCCCTCATCTGGCTTGTAGAGACCATAGAGGATGTTCATCAGGGTGGTCTTGCCGGCCCCGTTTTCCCCTAGCAGCGCCAGGATTTCACCCTCATTGAGTACCAGGTCAATATGATCGTTTGCTAGGACACCCGGAAATTTCTTGGTGATCCCGCGTAGTTCCAGAATCGGAGGCATGGGCAGTCTCCTTGCGATGATCGGGGTGCGGCATACCAAACAGCCTCCCCTCTCATCTCTGATGTGATGAAAAGTTCGTTTCTGGAGATGCTGGGCTATCAAGCCCAGCATCTCCAAACTATCAATGCAAGAAAGTGTATCTTATGGCGTGCCGTACAGGCCCTGTTGGCAGTAGGCTGGATAAGATACACAGCCTGTATCGATCAACTCACCGGAGATGATCTTCGCCTTGAGCGCCTCGACCTCGGCCTTCAAGTCGTCCGGCACCTGGCTATCCAGGTCGTGATAGGGGGCCAGGCCCACGCCGCCATTGGTGGCCATGTCGCCAACGTAGTTGGTGCAACCCTCGAAATTGCCTTCCAGGGCACTCTTGATGAAGTTGAATGCCACCGGCTGCATGAACTTGAGCACGCTGGTCAGGATCACATCCTGCACGCCATCGAGGGACTCGTAGCCATCGGTATCCACCCAGATGCCGTAGCCACCGTACTCGCGCGCCACAGCGAAACCGGGCGAACCAATCAAGCCACCGACGCCCATGAAGACATCGGCACCTTCTTCGAAGAGCGTGCGGGCATACTGTTCGCCCTTGACCAGGTCAACGAAATCGAGGGTGAACAGGCCTTCACCGGTCGCGTTGTCCCAGCCGATCATGCGCACATTGGTGCCATGGGCTTCATTGTAGGCTTCCATGCCTTTCTGGAAACCGACGCCGAAGATGGTCACGGACGGGATCTTGGCGCCGCCGAAGTAACCCAGGGCGGGATCCTCGGGGTCGAGCTGGATGGCCATGCCGGCCGAAACATAACCGGCCAGATATGCCGCCTGGTCAGTCTTGAAGACGATGCCCATCACATTATCGACGCATGAGGTCCCCCCTGGAGCATCGGCCAGGAACGGGTCAGGATAAGCATAATCGAAGATCGCAAAGTGGATATCCGGGTATTGGGTTGCCACGGCAGCCAAATCGGCACCCAGGAAGAAACCTGAAGCAATGACCACATCGTAACCCTGGGTTGCGAACTCGGTCAGGTTGGGTGTGTATTGCGTGGCCTCGTCGGACTGGATGAACTGGGGCTGAATACCGAGTTCAGTCTGTGCCTGCAGGACGCCGTTCCACTGCGCCTCGTTGAAGCTGCCATCGAAGACGCCGCCGGTGTCGCTCACGAATCCGACCTTGAAGTCAATTGGTTCTGCGGTCGCATCTTCGGCGGGCGCTGGCTTGCAGGCTGTCATGGCAATCAGGATGATCACCATCAATACAGATAGTTTTTTCATATTCTTCTCCTCAAAAGATTAAAGATGAATGGGGATGGGGAAAACAGTTCGTGCCGTGAAGGTATCTCGAATAAGTATCACCTCCTCCAGATGATTGGACTTATTTTAATCTCCACCAAAGTATACAGGTTCTTGAACCATTGTGCAAGTGACGAAAGTCAGAAAACCGCTTTAGGGTCCTGCGTTTGTTGCCGGGATATCGATTTCAAGTTCGTTGCTCAACAGACTGGCGTAGATCTCTTCGAACTGTCTTTTGATTTCTTCCGGCACATTGCCATCCAGATCGTGGAAGGATGCATAACCGACCTGCCCGATAAAATTTCCGATGGAGAGAGCCTGGCTATCTTTGCGAGGAACTTTTGCTTTTTCAAGCAGCGTAACGATAGCTGGTGCGATAAGTTTCATTCCACTCGAGAGAAGATGCGGAGAGGCTTCCACCAGCAGAGTGTACTGATCGAAATCTGCTCCCAATCCATAAGCACCCCTCTGCACAGCAGTCACAATGGCGCTGCTGCCGGTTTCACCGCCAACACCAAAGATGATGTCGATGCCTCGGTCAACCATCGAACCGGCCGTTTCGGCTCCCCAAACCGGGTCGTTGAAGGCGTCACTGATCTGGGCATCGTTATAGGCGATTTCAACAGAGATATTGGGATCAAAATATAGAACACCTTCACGGAAGCCTTCACAATACCGCCAGACGGGTGGATAGAATTCCGAGCTGCATACCGCGCCCACCTGGCCGGTGGTTGTCATCATGGCTGCCAGGGCGCCCATCAGGAACCCAGCCTGGTCTTCCGGGAAGGTGATCCCGATCAGGTTGGGAACATCGTTATCTGGATCCTCATCCGATGCCCATTCCTGGTATTGATCCACACCAATGAAGAAGATTTCCGGATAGGTATTGGCTGCTGTTAGGGTTGCTTCGCTCATGGCGCTGCTTACGGTGACGATGACATCGTAACCGGCACTGGCAAACTCAGCGATGTTCTTGGCATAATCCCGGATATCGGTTGTTTCTATATATTCCACCCAATCAGCGATCCGCCCGGTTCTGGCTTGCAAGATGCCTTCCCATGTATACTGGTTATAGCTCCGGTCGCGGATATTCCCGCCATCTGTAACCATACCAACACAGAACACATCCGCATCCGTACAATCCGGGACGGCGGTTGGTAGACAAGCAGGCATCACGATGGTCATCACCAGAACAGCAGTGATGACCATCCTGTTTAAATTCTTGGGTTTCATTTGCCTTCGCTAGTATTGCCTTATTTCTTGGCCTCGCCGCGGCGGACACCGGCCATCAGGATGAATGCACTCGCCATGAAGATCGGTGCCACAACCATGATGTTGTTGTAGTTCTTGCCGGTCAGTTGCACGATCCAGCCATTGATATTCGGACCGGCGATGGCAGCCAGGGTCGAGAACAGGTAGTACAGGCCGGTGTAAGTTCCTATGCGGGCATCTTCGACCATATCCACAACCATTGGCAGGGAGTTGATATTGATCAGCGCCCAGGCAATCCCCGCGCCCATCAGGAACAGGCTGATGACCGGAACTGCGCCCAATACGGGAAGCTTGGTCAGTTGGATGGTCAGGGTGCTGGACGGCATGATGAAAATTCCCAGGATCAGCAAACCTAGCAGTGTGACGCCAATCATGATGGTTCGACGACGTCCGATTTTCGCACCGATGAAG
>JBFYSM010000546.1:0-2859 GCA_041301605.1 Chloroflexota bacterium
AGATGCAGTCGCCGGGGAGGATGGTGTCGAGGGGGAGAAGATTCACTTTCGTGGTTCCAGGAGCGTTTTTGTAATTTGGCGTATAACGCTTTCGATATTATCCATCACTTGCTCATTCCAAAAACGGATAACTTTGTAACCTTGTGTCTCCAAATACTCTGCTCGTTGTGCATCATCGTCTTGCTGTTCCAGATGCGGATTTCCATCCAATTCAACGATCAGTTTGTATTTTGTACAGCAGAAATCTGCCACATACGGTCCGATGGCGTGTTGTCTTCTGAATTTCACGCCGTGCAGATTGTTGTCGCGCAGGTGTTGCCAAAGTTTACTTTCCGCAGGTGTGGGTTCTTTACGTAACTGGCGGGCGTGTTCATACCCTTTGGGCGTTGTTCGGCGTGGAGGCATAGGATGGCTTTACTTCCTTTCAACCCCACCCCGTCCCTCCCCAAATCCGACATTAAAGATTTTGGATGACAAGGGAAAGCATTCTTGTCGGATTTGGGGAGGGTGCCCGCAGGGCGGGTGGGGGAGGGTGATGCAGTCACCGGGGAGGATTGATGGTCGAGTTGCAGGGAAAGCGCTGTTCCGCCTGCCAGATAGAACCGGTCACCAAGCGCACTTTGCGTAAAGCCGCTTAGAACGGTGCGCATGTTTTCTGTGACAGTATCCCAATACAACTGACTCATCCGCGAATCTCCAGGATAACCTGCCAAAACGTTCGGTGCGGTTGGGGAAGTTTTTCATTACCGAATCTCGTTACCCAATTTCTGATTTCATCCTGCGAGTAGGTTGCAAACAACCAACGGATTTCGGCGCGGTTGCCAAACTGCAGGACGCGCTCGATGATGGTGTGTGCATCCTTTCGGATATCCAAAATCGAAAGATCGTATTCCTGGAAAAAGGGGGCGAGGGTGGGGGGAAGCGGATTCATGGGAGGATTCGCACTGTTGACGGGGTGGGGTTGACGAGTGTTGTCGCCGGGGAGGATGGGATCAAGCGGGAGATTACATTGCATAGATATTCGGATTTGCCCATACAAAGAAATTCAATAAAACAACAACATGCCCAAAATAAAACTCCTATCAACGATAGGTCCATTATTTCCTAATAATCCTTTCGATACACCAGCACATCCCGCACCACCTGGAAGCCCAGCGACTCATACAATCGGAAGGCAGTATTGCGCCAGTTGTCGGTTTCCACGAAGATCTCCTGTGCGCCATGCGCCTGCAAGCGGCGCAGCCCTTCGACCAGGGCAAGGCGGCCGAGCGCATAGCGACGGAAGTTCGGGTGGCAGCCGAGCGGCTCGATATGGCCAACCCCTGCCTGTGGGTCGAACCAGCAGACGCAGAAGGCTCCCAGCCGTCCATCCGGTGCAGCGACCACGATATCCAGGTCGGGCGTGTAATCCGGGTGCCGGATGATGCGTTTTCGCCATTCGACGGTCATATTCTTGCTTCCGAAAGTCTGCCGGTGTAATTGCACGTAGGTTTCCACTTCGCCCTCGCCAGCCAGCGGACGGACAACAAATCCTTCCGGGATGCGGTAATCCTTCACCGGCAGGTTCGCCGGGCGCCGCATGAACACCTTCGACCACGAGTATTCGCCCACATCGGACTGATCGGAAAACCCGGCCGCCTCCAGCAGGCGGATGCGTTCCACCTGGTCAACAAATACGTTGATGAACCAGCAAGGCTTGCCTTCTGGCGTGCCCAACGGGATCATTCCCGGATGGATCCGGGAGCGTTCGTCTG
The DNA here is from genome assembly GCA_041301605.1 of Chloroflexota bacterium. Taxonomy (GTDB): domain Bacteria; phylum Chloroflexota; class Anaerolineae; order Anaerolineales; family Villigracilaceae; genus VGNO01. The sequence goes on from JBFYSM010000546.1 coordinate 1,755, forward strand.
CCCAGGCCAGGATCAGGGGCAGGAGATCGGCTTCAACTTCGGGAAGGCAGACGAAATCCAGCGACTCGAAAGGGATGCAGAGCATGGCCCAGGCAAGCAGGCGGCCGTTCTCATCATGCCACAGGCGGAAATTTTCGGGGATATCCAGCGCCCAGGAACAGAAGCGCCAGGGCAGATCGGTAACGTGCAGGTTGTTCGCATGGGTTTCGCGCGCGAGGGTTTCCATTGCTCGCAGATCGTTGTCATTGGTAAGTGCGCGCGAGTCGAGTTTCATAGTTTTTAGGATGTGACAGTCACTTCCGAAGTGACTGTCACATCATCGCCTCCATGCATCTCTTCGCCAGCACCGCGGCAACATCGCTGCGGTATTCGGCGCTGGCCCATTCATCGGCTGCATCGTGGGCGGTATTACGGGCTGCATCTTCCACGCCGCCGGGTTCATTGCCGTCCATGGCCAGCGTTGGGGAGTTGCCCCAGCCGCCGAGAGCCAGCCGGGTCCGCCCGGAGGGCCATTGGGTAAGCGCCGCACAGACGATGGGCTTGTCGGCCGGGGTGCGGGCCACATACTCGTAGGCCAGGCTCACATGCAGGGGGATTTCGATTTTGGTGATGAGTTTACTGGGAAGGAATTCTATACGTACGGGGAGAATATCTCCCAGATTGTGGAATGTGGACTGTTGACCGTTTTCGGTCTTTCGTCCGCCATCCACTGTCAACCGCGCGTCCAATGCCAGCATCAGCACCGCGAATGGCGAGCGGCCATCGCAGGCTGCCAGGGTCCCGGCAATTGTTCCCATGTAGCGGATGTTCAGCGGTGCTTCCAGCCTGATGGCATCCTTGAGCGCCTTGGGAGCATGTTCATATTCGAGCAGTTGCTGGAGCGTGACACAGGCTTCGATTTCTAAGGCATGGCCTCTTTTATGGATATGGTTAAGTCCCAGGGCTTGCAAATCGACAACAGAAATATTCTTGTCCTTGAATTCTGGGGAGTTGATGATGGTTCCTCCACCAAGGGGGATGGTATCAGGCTTGGAAAGGAGGGTGAGCGTTTCTTCGAGGGTTGTTGGCCGGTGGTAGTTTTTTATCATAAGCGCTCCATTTCCGA
>JBFYSM010000559.1:0-2943 GCA_041301605.1 Chloroflexota bacterium
GGCCTGCGCGTCCCGGTCGAAGCGCCGGACCGCACCCATGTTTATCACCTTTACATGGTTGCTTTCGAGCAGCGCGATGAAGTCCAGCGGCGGTTGAAAGAAGCCGGGATCGCTAGCGAAGTCTATTATCCCCAGCCAATGCACCTGGCGGAACCCTGCCTGGCGCTAGGGAACCACGAGGGCCAGTTCCCGGTGGCCGAGTCGGCCAGCCGGAAACTACTTGCCCTGCCGCTCTACCCCGATTTGACCAATGAGCAGGTGGAAGAGATCTGTTCTGTGGTTGAAAAGATAACCGCGCATTTGGGGAGTGGAAAAGGATAGTACGATTTTCTTGAATAACGGATCATCATATGGCATTTCATCTGCTTCCATAAAACTGGATAATTGAATGAATACATCTATACAATATATCTTCTCCCACCGCAATATCTTATGGCGGATCACCCAGAGCGAATTGAAGATACGCTATGCGGGTTCCTTTCTTGGGATCACCTGGTCTTTCGTGGCACCGGCGCTGATCCTCATCATCTATGCTGTAGTTTATTTGTTCATTTTTCGGGTTCAACCGGCGGGGATGACCACGCCTCAGTATGTGTTGTACATCTTTTCTGGTTTGGTCCCCTATTTAATGACGGCCGAATCACTTTCCTTTGGGGTGAGTGCTGTGATTGCCAGCAAAGCCGTTTTGAGCAATACTGTTTTCCCAATTGACCTTACCCCGGTAAAGGCGGTATTGCTGGCCCAGGGTACTGCGGTGGTCGGTTTTGTTCTCATAATCTTGGGAACACTGGCTGTTCGTATCTTTGCAATTACTGCATTGTTTTTGCCTGTGATCTGGCTATTGCTGGTTTTGTTCCTGATCGGTGTGAATTGGTTTATTTCACTTATCAACATTGTTCTGAGGGATTTGCAATATTTGATAAATCCCCTCTTGATGATCCTGATGATCTCATCGCCGATTGCTTATACGCCTGAAATGATCCCTTCTGCATTGAGGATTCTTATCTTGCTGAATCCATTCGCCTATTTTTTCTCTGCTTTGCAGAGGATCCTTGTTCTTGGACAGGTGCCTGACCTGTCCAACTGGATCATCATGTTGGTTCTCTCCCTGGGGGGATTTGGATTGGGAGGTTGGTTTTTCTTCCGTGCAAAGCGAGTGTTGATCGACTATGTCTAACGATATTGCTATCCACCTTTCCAATGTTGGGAAGATGTACCGCATCTTTTCATCGCGCACGGATAATCTTCTCGATGCGCTTGGCCTGTCGAAACTCATGCCATGGCGGCCGGTATCCTACCGGGAATTCTGGGCAGTGCGTGGCATCGATATCGAACTGGAAGTTGGCCGTCGCATTGGCATTATTGGCCGGAATGGCGCAGGCAAGACTACCTTGCTGAAATTGATCTGTGGGAATCTTCCCCAAACTGAGGGAGCGATCAGGGTTCAGGGTACTATTCAGGCGCTGTTATCCATTGGTGCGGGGTTCCATCCTGAATTCACAGGGTATGAAAACATCAGAGCTTCCTTGATCTATCAGGGGATGAGCAACCGCCAGATAGATGCCTCTATCCAGGATATTGCCGAGTTTACAGAATTGGGGCAGTTTCTATCACAGCCTTTCAAGAATTACTCGGCAGGCATGCAGGCGCGACTGACTTTTGCGACTGCTACTGTGCTGCACCCAAATATCCTGATCGTGGATGAAATTCTTGGCGCAGGGGATGCTTATTTTGCCGGGAAATCCATGGAACGAATGAAACAACTCGTGGAGGATAGCGGCGCGACTGTGTTGATCGTATCCCATGCGCTTGATCAAATCCTTCGTTATTGCGAAGAATGCATCTGGTTGGAGCGCGGCAGGGTTATCCAACGTGGACCTGCTCTGGAAGTTGTTAAAGCGTATGAGCAATTTATTCGGGTTCTTGAAGAGCGGAGATTGCAGGCTAAAAATTATAAGCGCTTATCGAGTCAGTATAGTTCAGACCGCTACGATATCTTTGGGGACAATCTAGTGGTTCGCATTATATTCCAAGGACAACCGGGCGATTATTGCGATATATCGACCATTAGATTCATCAAAGATGGAGATGTTGAGGAAGAATTAAGGGTTGGGGATACTCAAGATATCGATGCTACCCAATCCGCTTTTGTGATCCTGGATGGCGGTAATTGGTCTAAACCGCAAAAGAGTGCGCACACTTTCTTCAGGCGGTTGGGTATAAATGGGGATGATTCTTCATCCGGTTCCAATCAAGTATCGGGCCAGGCTGTCTTTTACACGTATGCACTATTCAAGGATGCCAAGTATGGCATCGAACTGAATTACCGTTGTAGTGGGGAAGGTGTGTTATCTGTTGAATTTTGGAAAAACAGTGTGCTTCAAGCCCATGTCTCGCCGCCGATGGAAGCATCAAGCTGGACAACTCACTTCATGCCACTCGATATCTTTACACCCTCCCCGCTTCTTCTGAATAATTTCGAGCCGTCTTCATCGGAAGAGTCTGTTTCTTTATCAACCAGTAAAGTTTCTGGTGAAGTACCTGCCACGGATAAGGCAAAAGTCACCCGCCCACAAGAGTCTGGATCGCTCGACAGCATCAAGCCCAGGGTATTGCGCAGGTGGCCTGGGGAAGGTTCTCTCATGATCGAACAAGTACTGCTTCTGGATTCGACGGGGAAAGAGCGCAACACTTTTCAAGTAGGTTCGCCAATGACATTGCAAGCAAAATTTGTTGCTCGATCCAGTAACACCTTTCGAGTCATTCCAGTGGCAGTTTTGTTCCGCATCGATGGGATCATGGTATCCCAGCATATTGGAGAACCAGTGAACCTGGAACTAAAGGAGGGAGAAAAGAATGTCGCGATATTGGATTTCGGTAATCTTGGTTTGGGAGATGGGAATTATATCTTCTCAATCGCACTCTATCGTAAACTTGATTTTG
>JBFYSM010000562.1:0-7149 GCA_041301605.1 Chloroflexota bacterium
ACCAGGCCGGCAAGACCGAACTGCAGCAGGATACGCCCATGACCATGGCTGAGACCGCCTCCATCATGTGCGAGACCGTTGTCATGGAAGCCGTGTTGGCGCAGGCCACCGATCCGCAGGAGCGGCTTGCCATCCTCGAAACATCCCTGATCGGGGATGCCCAGGTGATCGTGGATATTTATTCCCGCTACCTGTTCGAGAAGGAACTGTTCGAGCGCCGGGAGAAGTCCGAACTTTCTGCCGATGAACTGTGTGACATCATGGAACGTGCTCAGAAAGCCACCTATGGCGATGGCCTGGATGAGAACTTCCTGCACAAGTACATGTGGACATGGAAACCGCACTACTATCGCCCGGAACTGTCCTTCTACAATTACCCCTACGCCTTCGGTCTGCTCTTCGGATTGGGACTGTACGCCATCTACCAGCAGCGCGGCGCCGAATTCATCCCGGACTATAAGCACCTGCTCGCCTCGACCGGGGAAGCCTCGGCCGCTGACCTGGCGGCCCGCTTCGGAATCGACATCCGCCAGAAGAAATTCTGGGAGGATAGCCTGAAGGTGATCGGGAAGAAGATTGACAAGTACTGCGCCTTGTAAGATACGCATCGGAAGCAAAAGACGAGTGGTGACACTTGCTCATCACTCGTTTTGCTTTAATCATACGAAACTTATCCAATTTCTGGGGGTTTCAATATGCAATCCTGCCAACTGACATTTCCAGGCAGGGAAGAAAGGAAATAATTTGATGTTACACATTGTTACAGATGGCGCAGCCGACCTGCCCCCCGCATGGGAAAAGGAATTCGGTATCCAGGTTATCCCCATCAATATCCATTTCGGCGAGAAAACTTACCTGCAATTTGTGGATCTGGGGTTCGATGATTTCTATAAAATGGTGGAAGAGACCCGCACCATCCCCAAGACATCCCAGCCCTCCCCGCACCAGTTCATGGAGTTTTACCGCAAGATCGCCCAAAAGGGAGATACCATCCTATCCATCCACGTGACCAGCAAGTTATCCGGCACGTATGCATCCGCAGTGGCGGCTGCAAAGGAATTGAAGGATACCTTCAACATTATCCCGTTTGACTCTGCCGGTGGTTCTCTTGGAATTGGCTTTATGTGCCGGGTAGCCCGACAGATGGAACGCGCCGGGAAGAAGGTTGAAGAAATCGTCAGACACCTTGAATCCATCCGCGACCGGGTGCAGATCATCCTGACCCTGGATACGCTCGATTATGCCCGTATGAGCGGACGCGTGGGAACCCTTTCCGCTGCTTTAGCCTCGATCTTGAATGTTAAACCGATTGCTGTGCTGAAGGATGGTGTGGTAAATATGGTGGAGAAAGTACGTACCCGTAAAACTTCATTGGAAAGGGTGGTCGAAATGGCCAAAGGTGCATATGGAAATCGACCGGTTCGGTTGGGTATCTTGCATGCCCGTGATCCAAAAGCCGGGCAATCGTTGCTCGAAGAGGCCAAGAAGCGCCTGAACGCTGTCGAAACTGAGATGGTCGATCTTTCTATTTCTCTGGCGGTCAACTTTGGACCTGGTACGGTTGGATTGGTTCTGTACCCGGCGGAATAGATAGCTCCCCAATGAAATAAAAAAGTGCCACGCCCATTCAAGGTGCGTGGCACTTGTCAATTCGTGGGTATTACACCCAGCCGCGCAATTGCATGGCCTTGACCACGCTGTCGATCGCCACCATGTAAGCGGCCTCGCGCATGTAGACTTTTTCCTTCTCGGACATCTTGAGCACTTTGCTGAAGGCCTGGGTCATCTTGGTGTCCAGTTTTTGCAACACCTCTTCCTTCGTCCAGTAGAAGTTCATATCGTTTTGCACGCCTTCGAAATAGGAGCAGGTCACGCCGCCGGCATTGCAAAGAAAATCGGGGATATCGAAGATGTTGTTCTTCTTGAAGAATTCATCCGCTTCGGGCGTTGTCGGGCCATTGGCACCCTCGGCAACGATCTTGACGCGCTTCGATATCTTCTTGACCGTCTCGGCGTTAACGGTGCCGGAGAGGGCGCCGGGCATGAGCACATCGGCTTCCTTGGTAATCCAGGCGTCGCCATCCTCAACCTTGTAGCCGGCCTTCTCCGCGGCTTTCTTGTCGATCGTGCCGTACTGGTCCGTGATGGTCATCAGGAAGTGCGGGTCGATGCCGCCTTCCTTGCTGTAGGTGTAGGCGCACTTGTCGTTGCGGTCCCAGCAGGATACACAAACCACCGTCCCGCCGAGCATTTCCACGAAACCGATCGCGGCATACTGGGTCACATTCCCAAAGCCTTGCATGGCTGCGATGGATTTCTTGGGATCCATTTTGAGATGTTTCATGGCTTCGCGGACCGTATAGATCACGCCATAGCCGGTGGCCTCGGTGCGGCCTTCGGAACCGCCGCCACCCAGCGGCTTGCCGGTGAAGACACCCGGGGTGTATTGACCGGACAGTTTGGAATACTCATCCATCATCCAGCCCATCATCTGGGGGGTGGTGCCCACATCCGGCGCAGGAACATCCTGGCGCGGGCCGATGTTCTTCCACATGGCTTGCACCCAGCCGCGGCACAGGCGTTCTTTTTCGGGTGTGGACAGCGTGGCCGGGTCGACAACGATACCGCCCTTGCCACCGCCCAGCGGGATATCGGCAACCGCGCATTTCCAGGTCATCCAGGTGGCCAGGGCGCGCACCATATCCAGGGTTTCGGCCTGGTGGAAGCGGATACCGCCTTTGTTCGGGCCGCGCGCATCGTTGTGCTGGACGCGGAAGCCCTGGAAAACTCGCAGCGAGCCATCATCCATGCGCACCGGGATGCGGAAGGAATATTCGCGCATCGGCCAGCGCAGAACCTCGGCAATCTGCGGGTCAAGTTTGAGCAGCTTGGCAACTCCGTCGAATTGCCGTTGGGCCATTTCGAATTCATTGATTGTTCCTGACATTTTTTCTCTCCTGATTGGATGTAAGGGTTTTAGAAAAATATACGCGGGCACCCCGGACGGATGCCCGCGCTACGCACCACCTATGTTGAACAGGGAGTTCATATGGGTTGGTCGCCTTTCGCACCTTAAAGGTACACGATATTCATATGGACGTCAATATGACAAAAATCAATAGTTGTCTGACAATTATTCGTGATTTCCATCACAAAAATCTTCCCATATCATAGCATATGGGAAGATCGTATCCGGGTTCATTGATGATCATCTTGTGCGTTCTCATCGTCACCGGTATCCATTTCAAATTCAACCCGCTCCCGGTCGAAGTAGAGCCAGAGCAGGAGAACGTGCCCATCCTGAGTATCCACGGCCCGGGCGGCCAGGATGGGGGCCTTTTCCTCCAATCCCATATCGTTGCGGTAATGCAGTTGCATGGGTTCTTTATTGTTCCAGGCCCGGTAGCAGCGCTCCACCAGCGCCGGGCCGTTGAATGTCCGCAGGCGGGTCATGACCGTGACTGTGAAATGCGGGCCTTCGTTAAGACCCAGCGCCCAGCCATCCATAACCGGTTCGAACACTGGCGGCGGGCCTTCGATGATGGTGATTTTGTTGTTGTCCATATAAGGGAAATCATACCATAAAACGGTTATGGAATCCTTGTTATGCGCCTCGGGATAGGACGCTCTGCCTGCCGGATGAAAAAATAAACGCGCTCATCTAGGGATATAATGAGCACATTGAACGGCATCCAGTACTTTTCATCCCCTTTTCAAAGATCGATCGAGAGAACAAGCATGAGTCGAAAACCGAAACGCAAAGTATCGAAAGGCACCGGCAAGCGCTACACATCCGACCGACCCAGGCCGGCGGTCGAAGCCTCGCCTCGCCTCCGCCCCCCTGAACCAGGCTATACGGAAAAATCGCTGCGCAGGCGCATCCAGGGATTCGCTTATCAAGGCGACCGCTTCAGGGAGGATTTCGAAAAAGCGATCGAACTCTATCTTGAGCAAAAACCCGGTACTGGCGTGCCGCTCTATTTTGATGATGGTGATATGCCGGGTTTCCAAGAATGGTATTTCAACGATTTCATCACCCGCACCGGCAGCCGCATCATTGACTTGTTCATCGAGGAAATCGGTCCGCGCCTGAACGATGCCCAACGCGCCATGCTCGCCGACTGGCTGATCTGGAACCGGCCGCGCCTGCTGGAGTTCCAGGAACTCGAGCCGGGCATCGGGGTGGTGGTGCAGGATCTGTTGAGCGGGGAAACCTTCGAGGTTAATGATATATCCGCCTCCTACAGTGTCACCCGCTGGACCTTTGGTCTGTTTCGCCCGATCTGCACGGCAGGACGGGTTTCATTCACTGGCTCAGCGCTGCTGCTGCCTCCAACAGAAAAGATGAGCGTGCTCAAGACAGCCCAGGCGCTGTGGGCGGCTTACCAGGTCGAACACCCAGGGGCCAGCCTGCCCGATTTCTACCGCGATCACAGCCTGACTTTACACCTGGCCGTGAAACGCGCTGCGGAAAAGGCATCCAGACCGCCCATCCCGCTCTCGGCTGAGGGACATGCGCTGGTGATCTCGAAGGCCAGGTATGCCATCCACGGCGACCCGCGCCAGGTTGAGGCAATGCTGGATGCCAGCGAAGAGTTCATCTATACCGGGCCATCCGAAGTACAACGCGGAGCATTGCACTACAACTGGCTCCAACGCGGACGTTCCTTTGTTCCGCAATCTGTTCACAAACCCGAGGAACGGGCTGTTTTGATGAAAACACAGTGGACCGAAGGGCCGGGAAAACCCAGTTTTCTCAACCTGGGCGATCTGAGTCTAGCTGAAAAATGGATCGAGTTGGAGTGTCTCTCGCGCGAACGCCTAGCGACCGGAAAGGCCCTGATCGAAAGCATCCTGGGGAAATCGATCCGGCATGTGGGCGACCGGTTCGAGGACTGGGAAATGTATGACAGGAAGCACCCACTCGAACTTGACAGGCTGCACGAAGAACCCTCTCGTGAATTGGCGGAAGAAGAAAGAATCGTTCAAGAGGAGTTTCTGCAAAGCATGACCAGGGGGTGGCTTGACCAACCCTCCGTAGATGGCGGTGAACTCACCCCACGCCAGGCAGCGCGCACGCCGGAAGGACGTAAGAAAGTGATCGAGGTTCTCAAGCAGATCGAGTATTTCAACGACCTGCGCATCCGGGATGGGAAACAGCCCACGATGGATTTGGAATACATCCGCAAGGAACTTGGCTTGTAGGGGTGCCTGCGCACCACACGTCCGATGCCATCCAAACTCACCCCCAAGATCATTCTCGAAGGCACCCGCCTGACCTTCAAGACCGAGATCGCCTTTGCGCTCAACGAGCACCCGCTCATCGTCGGGCCGCGCAAGTATCGTTACCATTCTCCTCTCATCTCAGCCGAGTGGTGCGCCTTCACCAACTTCCCCTGGGGGCGCGGACTGATCAACTTCGAGCCGCAGGAGGAAGCCCTGGCGATGGAAACCTACCAAACCTGGGCGCGGCTTTTTGAACTCCAGCGTTACTATTCCTGGATCATCGACCGCTTCCACATTTCGACCCGCATGTACCAGTTGATGACTTACGGCAAGGATTACAACTTTACCTGGCTGGAACAGCGCCTGGCGGCCATCGGTTTCCGTCTCGTTTTCCTGACCCGCAGCCCGGGATCCTTCGAAGCAGCCCGCACGGAACGCCTGAAGGTTTCCGGCAAACCGGATCAGTACAATGACCTGGGACTGTTCGTCAAGGAGCAGGAGATTCTGTGCCGGCTGGTGGGCGAGTCCATCCTGCCCAGCTTGGAACTCGATATTTCTGATAACGATATCCCGCGCGCCGTGAACAGGATCGCTGATTGGATGGAGTCCACCGGCGGATTGTGGATGGATTAAACAGCCCGATCAGGGTATAATTATGTTAGCTAATCAGATTAGCTAACAGGAGAAAAAATGTTACGATCCTTGCCTGCAACCGAAGTAAAAAATCGACTGGGGCGCGTCCTGCGCGAGGTGGCCAAGTCTGGCGGCCCGATTTACGTTGAGCGCGACGGCAAGCCAGTGGCAGTCATTCTCAGCATCAGCGAGTTCGAGCGCACAAGGAAGGGACCTGCGCTTTCCGGCGAAAAGAAGGATCTCCTCGAGAGTGCCTTTGGTATGTGGCGCGGCCGCGCGGATATTGGTGAAAACTGGGTCGCTGAAGGCCGTTCGCGCTGGGAGAGCGAGTGGGCGGAATGAGCCAGCCGCGTGAATTGTTGTTCGATACCACTGCGCTTGTGGATATTTACCGTGGCCGGATGGAGATCAAGCCGCTTTTCGATGCTATCGTGGCGGGAGATATCCAGCCTTTCATTTCGGTGATCACCGAGGCGGAACTCTGGCGCGGCGTCAAGCTGGAAGAGGTGGATCTCCATGAAGCGCTTCTTTCCCACTTCGCAGCCATTCCCTTGCAATCTGAGATGGCGCGGCTGGCCGGCGTGTGGATGCAGCGCTATGCCTCCACCGGCCTGGGCTGGATGGACGCATTAATCACGGCAACGGCAAAGTCAACGAACCTGCCGGTCCTGACTCGCGATCACCGCCTGGCGGAAGTTCTTGTGGATGAATTGAAATTCGAAACTTACGGATAACGAAATCCCCTACATCAGGGAACCGGCATGTACAAGCTGATCATCATTTTCGAGCAATCCGGGGGAGGGGTGGAGTGGCAGCAATTCCTGAAACTGGCCGAGCAGATGCCCGGCCTGCGCCGCGAAACCATCGCCCGGCCGGATAGGCTGATCTCCGGCATTCCCGAAGTCATGCCGGCCATGATCCATGAATTGATATTCGACTCGCGCGAAGCATTGGAGGCTGCCCTTTCATCCCCAGAGGGCCGCGCCGCCGGTCAGTCCCTGCAATCCTTTGCGGGTGGCCAGGTTACGATCCTGACATCCGAGCACATGGAAGCCACCGAGCAGGAATTCCGGAAATAATAAAAAAGTTTTCTCCGCGTTCTCCGCACTTTTTGCGGTTGAAAAAATTAAAAGGCTGGTCTTCGAAACCCAGCCTTTTGATTTATTTACCTTCCTTCGGCGGTGCGGCGGGACCGTAATCCAACACCTGGCGCACGCCCGTGCCACCCTCCGCAGGGCCGATAATGCCCTTATCCTGCATGGTATCCACCAAGCGCGCTGCACGGGTATA
>JBFYSM010000028.1:0-11234 GCA_041301605.1 Chloroflexota bacterium
AATACACGCTCACACCGGGGATATAGAATTTTGCCGAAAGGCTGCAAACGTTGACGATCTGTCCACCGCCCTGCTCCATCATCACCGGCAGCACCAGTTGCGTCAGGCGCAGGGTGCCGTGCAGGTTGACCTGCACCACTTCAGCCAGGATCTCCGGATCCATCTCGTGGCACAGGCCGCCCTTGCACACCCCGGCATTATTGACCAGGATATCGATCCGGCCAAAGGATTGCTTCGCCTGGCTGACCAGGTTTTGCAGATCCCCATCATCACCGATATCGGCCGGCACCGTCACCACCGGGACCCGGTAACGGTCCAGTTCTTCCCGGACTTCATCCAGGGTCGAAGCGCGGCGGGCCGCCAGCACCAGGCTGGCTCCCCTTCCAGCGAAGGCATGGGCCGTGGCGCGGCCGATCCCGGCAGAAGCGCCGGTGATCAGCGTCACTTGATCGTGAAGGTTTCTTTGCATTATGCTTGATGGAACACCATCCCCCCACAAATGGCACGGATTACCCGCTCAGGCCGCGGTTGTGCAGGCGATCCTGCTCCCAGATGGCAAAGGTCGCCGGTGGGTGGACGATCTCCTCCTCCGGTTTGCGGAACAGCCTGGCTGCACCGGTATCGCAGCCTGTAACGCACAATCCGCAGCCGATGCACTTCTCTCGGGTCACCACCGAAACGCCATCTACTTCATGGATGGCATTCACCTGGCAACGTTCCCGGCAGGTGCCGCAATCAGAACAGATCTCGGCATCGATCTCGGCGTAGTAATTGGCATAGGCGACCGATTCCGAAATGCCCCATTCGGTGGCGCCGCGCAGGATCCCGCAGCAGCAGCCGCAGCAGTTGCAGACGTAGCCCACCCCCTCGATCACATTGCTGACCGTATGCACCAGCCCGAGTTCTTCCACCCTATCCAGCAGGGCCAGCGCTTCCTGCTGTGAAATGTCGCCCGGCCGGGGAGGCCGCTCCGACCAGGAGAAGTTCAGGCAGACGGCGGTAGGGAAATCGCACTTGCGGGCACCCAACTGGTCCTGCTGGACGCGGCAGATGCAATCCCGGACATTGAAGGTTTTGGCGGTCAACAGGATGGAACGGACATCATCATAGGGCAGCACCCATTCCGGTTCCACACTGTCCTTCGTGGGGACGACGCGGTGCAAAGCCGGCTGGGGTTTCATGATGCCCAGCGCGCCGCCTTCCGCCAGGTACTGTTCGGCAAGCAGGGCAAGTTCCTTATCCATCAGGTGCAGGGAGGCCTCGTAGATGCCAACGATGAACGGCGCCAGCCGGAAGCGGATGCTCCCATCCTGTTTATCCAGCCACACCAGGCCGCGCCGCACCATCTGGAAGAGTTGCTTGCTCACATCTTCCGCAGGCAGGCCAACCCGCCCGGCAATGGCATCCACGGTCTCCCACCTGCCGGTCAACTGGCAGGCCAGGGCAGCATCTTCGGGAGAGAAGATCTTCTGTAATACTTTGAGTTCGATCTTGGATTCCGTGCGGGTAAAACCGTTCGGCAGATGGTCCATCGCATCGGCCAGTTTCTCGAATACTTCATCAGACATGGTACTCCTCCTTTGGCAAAGGTGTTCTGGGTGTGCGTCGCACCTGCCAGATGAAATGAATCCGATTAATCGGGATAAGCTTTCGCCTGGAAAAATCCCGTTTAACCTGGTGCGATGCACTCCTGATAATACCAGTATACACGCGAACCATCACAATTCGATCCTGACCAGCCGGTCTTTTCCAGTTAAATCTTGATGCAGGGTTATCTTTGCACCAGGAAAAGCTGCCTTTGCAAGTGACAACACCGCCGGACCCTGCAATGCCTCGATCTCCAGCAGGCACATCCCACCGGGAGCCATAACATTGGGCAATATCGCCAATAAACGACGGATCACATCCAGGCCATCCGCGCCGCCATCGAGAGCCAAAGTGGGTTCGCGGCCATGGATGGGCAGGGATTGCAGGGTGGGGGTGGGGATGTAGGGCAGGTTGGCGCAGAGAAGATCAAACGACGGACGACGGACGACGGACGACGGATGATATTGGAACAATCCAGTTTCGTTTTCGAGGGGAAGAAGGTCACAGGGAACAAATTTAATCCGGTCGGCAACGCCATGATGGTGGGCATTTTGTCGAGCTACATCCAACGCGGCCGGGGATATATCCGTTGCCAGGAGATGCAAGTCCGGAACATGGACAGCCAATGCAACCGCGATGCAGCCGGAACCGGTGCCGACATCAGCCCCCCTGTGTTTACAGGGATGCTTCCTCAGCCAAGCGAGCGCCTGCTCCACCAGCAATTCCGTCTCCGGGCGGGGGATGAGCACATCCGGGGTGACGATGAAATCCAGCCCGAAGAATTCCCAGTGGCCGAGCACATAGGGCAGCGGCACACCCGCTTCCAGCCGGGATAAGGCCTCCGTAAGGGCAGCCTGCCGGGCCGGGGAAAGATCCGCCTCGGGGTGGGCCAGCAGCCAGGAGCGCGGCCGTTCCAGGATATGCGCCAGCAGCACCTGCGCATCCAGTTCCGGCGTATCGGATACCTTCCGAAGGCGTTGGGCGATCTCAGGGAGGAATGCACTCTCACTCACGGGAAAGATTATACACGGGGAAATGCACAACCTTGCGAAGGTTTTACATATGTCGATGGGTGGTCGAGTAGCCCCGAATGGTTTTTGAGGGGCGTATCGCCTGTCCTGGCCAAACAGGCCAGGGAGACCACATTTTGTGGCATTTTATCCACATTGTTGGTCTCGACACCTGCACTGCACCACACCTACCCTGGCGAGCGGTGCCAGGGAACGCAGTGCGGTGCAAGTGTACGGCGGAAGAACACCGCCTACACTTCGATAAACTCAGCGCGTCGCTCGACCAACGGTCTGTACAAAATGGAACATTTATCGTTCTACCGGCGTCCAATCCGTGTCCCACATTCAAAAGGAGAAGCCATGAACCGCCGCCTTGCCCCCGTCACGTTTCTCACCTTACTCATTACGTTTTTCGTTTTACTCATCCCCCTCTCACCCGCCCGCGCCGATGGCATCATCATCTGCGATCCCGCGCCCTGCCCGGGGCCGATCCCGTTGACGCCGCTGGCGATCAAGTACCACCACGTGACCGTCACCATCCGCGACCAGGTGGCCGTCACGCACGTGGACCAGGTCTTCTACAACCCGACCGATGTCCAGGTGGAGGGGATGTATATCTTCCCCCTGCCGGAAGGCGCAGCCGTGACGGACTTCATCCTGTGGGTGGACGGCAAGCCGGTCGAAGGCCAGGTGCTGGATGCCAGCCAGGCCCGCCAGACTTACGAAGAGATCGTCCGCCAGATGCGCGACCCGGCCCTGCTCGAATACGCCGACCGCGGCGCGGTCCAGGCGCGCATCTTTCCCATCCCGCCTAAAGGGGAACGCCGGGTGGAACTGGAGTACACCCAGGCCCTGGCCGCCGAGGACGGGCTGGTGCGCTATGTCTACCCGCTCAACACCGAGAAATTCTCGACCCAGCCGCTGGAGAGCGTATCTGTCAACGTGGAGATCGACTCCAGCACGGTGCCCATCCGGGCAGTCTATTCGCCCACGCACAATATCGCCATCAGCCGGGATGGGACGCACAATGTCAGCGCCGGTTATGAAGCCTCCTACGTTACACCGGATACCGACTTCGCCCTCTACTACTCGCTCGGCGAGACCGAAGCTTTCCACCTGCTGACCTACCGCGACCCGAAAGATCCGGTCGACCCGGACGGCTTCTTCCTGCTCCTGCTGGCCCCCCAGCCCGAAGCGGAAGTGGAGGCGATCGCCAAGGATGTCATCCTGGTGCTCGACCACTCCGGCAGCATGGAGGGCGAGAAATTCCAGCAAGCCCAGGAAGCCCTGCGCTTCATCCTGCGCCATCTCAACCCGGATGACCATTTCAACATCGTCAGTTTCAGCACCGGCGTGGAGACCTATGCCGCCAGGATGCGCCCGGCCGAGGAAGCCAGTGAAGCCATCGCCTGGGTGGACCGCTTGGCCGCAGTCGGCAGCACCGATATCAACCGCGCCCTGCTCGAAGCCGCCGCGATTGCCAACAGCGAGCGCCCCACCTACCTGATCTTCCTGACCGACGGCCTGCCCACTGAAGGCGAGACCGACAGCGATGACATCCTGGCCAATTTCCAACAGGATGCCCCCGATAACTTGCGCCTGTTCGCCTTTGGGGTCGGCTACGATGTGGACACCTACCTGCTCGACTCGCTCACCGAAGCCCACCACGGCGCCAGCACCTACGTCCTGCCGGGCGAAGCACTGGACGAGATCCTTTCAGCTTTCTACGCCAAGATCAGCACACCGGTCCTGACCGACCTGGAGTTGGATTTTGATGGCATCCCGGTCTACGATATCTACCCCTCGCCGCTGCCGGACCTGTTCCTGGGTTCGCAGATCATCCTCACCGGGCGCTACCGGGAGGGCGGGACGGCGACAGTGACCCTGACCGGAACGGTCAACGGGCAGGAACAAACCTTTCGCTTCCCTGAACAATCCTTCAGTTCGCGCACGAAGGTCACCGGTGCCGAGACCAGCATCCCGCGCCTGTGGGCCACCCGCAAGATCGGCTACCTGTTGAACGCCATCCGCCTGAACGGCCCCGACCAGGAGACGATCGACCAGATCGTGCAGCTCAGCATCCGTTACGGCATCGTCACGCCCTACACATCCTACCTGGTGAGCGATAAAGCCCCGCTGGGCGCGGTCGAACAGGAACGGGTTGCGGACGAAGCCTACCAGCAGATGCTGGCCACCCCCGCAGCACCATCCTACGGGCAGGATGCCGTCCAGAAGGCCTCCGACCAGGGCGGGATGGCCGCCGCCGAAGCCCCGGCCGCCACATCCCCGGATGTTTCGGAAGTGGTCAGGATCGTTGGCTCACGCACGTTCGTGCTCAGCAACGATACCTGGGTGGATACGGCTTACGACCCGGAAAGCATGCAAACCGTGAAAGTCGCCTTCCTCTCGGATGATTACTTCGCCCTCAGCGCCGCCTCCCCGGACCTGGCCGCCGCCTTCGCCCTGGGCGAGCGCGTCATCGCCCTCTCGGATGGGATCGCCTATGAAGTCGTCGCAGAAGGGGAAAACACCGGCCCAATCGAAATCCCGCCGACCGTGACGCCGGAAGAACCCGGCAGCGCCAACCCCGCCCCCGAACCAGAGAGCGCCTGGCCCTGCTCCGCCGCCTGGCTGCCCCTGCTCCTGCCGCTGGGAGCGGTGATCGTGCGGAGGAAGAGATAAGATTTCAGAGACCCGGTTTCTTCAAGAAACCGGGTCTCTGGGTTATGTACGCGAAATGTTCGCGGCTTTCGCCTCCTTCGCGCCGTTCGCGTTCCAAAAGGGGCAGCAGGATTTCATCTGCCAAGCAGGAAATCGGGCGCCAGGAATTCATCCGGTACTTCTTTTTCTTGCGGCAAATAGATGACTACCTGCATCTCCAAACCAGACAAATACTTGCACATGAGCGGAACGATTTCCCGCCATTCCAATCCCCCCAGTCCACACCCCAGGGCAGGGATTGCCAATGATTGGATACTTTTACTTTTGTAATTGTCCTTTATCCATCGCAGGCCATTTTCGATCCCGTCGATATCGGATCTCTCCTTCCAATGCCGTTTGGTGGGAAAAAGCAGGAACCACTTGTTGGCATTGGTTTCGCTCAGGGAAAACGGCTCGTCCGCCAATTCCCTGTCCAGGGAGGCTTCCCTCTGGTAAAGATATGGCTTCCCCATTTGCAATGTCTTTCCTCGACATAGATCCTGATAAATAACATACATATCAGGGAATTGATATTTGGCCCTGGATGCAAGTCCCTTGCCCATGACCCCAACCGTATTGACACTGATGGTGAGGGTTTGCATTTGGGAGAAGAACAGGTCGCCGTCCGCCAGGGTCAATTGCTCTGTGATGCGGAAATGCCTGCGAGGCAGGAAGAACATATGAGGTTCGGGCACCACTTCCACCCTCAAGCCTGCGCTTTCCACCAAAGTTCGCACAGCCTGGGATACTTGATGATTGGACACATATACCGAGTGGATTAGATCAGGTGGAATGGACTTGGGAACCAGGCACTCTGCCATGATCTTCCGTTTCGAACCATCCTCTGCAGCCCACCAATCATTCTGGATGATGTTCCTCAGTTCACCGGTTATGATTTGGATCCCTTTTTCGGCAAGGAATATGGGTGTGAGGTAGCTCGCCGCATTACCCGCTGCAATGAAACTGCCGGGAATCTCCAACACCTGCGGACTGACGCCCAAGACAACGACCTCCCGTCTATTGCTCTCTTTGAGCACCCGATACAGCATCGGATTACGCGGCTGGAAATATACATTGGCATATTCCCACAAGTTTTTATTATCGGGTGTCAAACGCTCCTTGCGTCCGGAAACAATGCTGGGATCGTAAATCGCCGTATAGGGAATCTCAAGTGCCTCTATCTGGTGATGTGAAAGAATCCCATGGCGGAGAATCGATGGCAGGTTATCTAAATGGGTAATATAGTACAGCCCTTTTATCGCTCTTTTCTTCATAAGCGGATTTCCTCGCTGGTTAAAACGGCAACCGATCACCAGAATATCCACAGCCAGTATAACAAAAACACATGGCGAATACAATCACCAATTTTCCATTTTTCCCCTCTCATCTGGCGTTCTCGGAATCCAATTCCTTCAACGCGAAATGTTCGCGGCCTTCGCCTCCTTCGCGCCGTTCGCGTTCCAAATCGCTTGCCCCGTGCTCTTGGCTGGCTACCAGGATTGGACTCTCACCAGCAAGCAGATGATGACTTTCAGGATACGCCACGCCTTGTTGAGCAGTTTTTGTCTTGAGGCTATCGTATCAAATTCCTTTGCCAGATATGACCTTCGGGAAATGATAGGCTCAGTTGATCAAACAGCCATTGCCTGGCATTTTTACTCATCAATGGCAAACTGGCCTGAAAATCGAGATTATCCTTCGAACGCATATTTCGGGCTTTGAAAAGCAGTTGCACTTCCACCTTTATGCATGGCATGTCATTGTAATTTGTAAACAGATCAGCGCGTTGGCCGCGCACACGCGAATTACGCCGACTAAACCATTCATCACCTTCGACCTCAGCAAGCATCATTTGCATCTGCCAGGAATCTGCATCCGTTTGATGGCACCAAATATCATGAATTCCAAAAGGCAGGTATTCCTCCGTGAGCCACGGGCGTAATGTTCCTGGGGGATCAGCAGCATAAAGTTGCCAATCGGCTAACCAGCGTTGAACCTGAATCTGGCTATCTCGAAATACCACAATATCGATGTCACCATGCTCCCGTATTGGCTTGCCAACGAACTGTTCTATGGCATAACCTCCTGCCAGACCCCAGGCAAAAGGAGCCTGAGCAAAGAGTTGCTTTATTTCGGTAACCGATAAGGGTTGCCATTTGTTGAAAGGGATTTTCTCATTCACATTTCAAATTTCAAGGGAACTGCCCAACAGAATGGGCTTCGCGCAGTACCCCCGGAGCGGAGCGAAGGGAGCAGACGCAGCGGCGGGACTGACAAGACTCCACTTCGATTATCGCACCACTTCTGGAAACACACTGCTGGTCGAGCGCTGGTTGGCCCGCAGTTGAAGCCTTCGAGCGGCCTCTTTATGAACTGCTTTGGCGATGGCCGAGGCGCATAAGTAAAAATAAAGTACCTGTGAGTGCGCTGATAACCAGGCACTCGGCAAGCAAGCGCGCCGCATCAATACGAATATAGTCGCCGCTATATCCATAGATGTAAGGAGAAAGCACAGAGACTCTGTCCGGTACGCCGTTCCCTATGCTGTAGCCATTACCATACTGACGCATCATGTGCATGCGTGGCGGGAAGAACGCGCACAATGCCACAAACAAAAGACCCACAATCAGGACTACAACTTGCTTTTTGCTCATTTTCCTTTACCTCCGAAATATCAGACTTCAGTTGTGCATCCGGCAAAACCACGCGGTCCAACGGATGGGCTTCGCGCAGTACCCCCGGAGCGGAGCGAATCGGGGCAGCGGCAGCGGCGGGACTGTCGAGACGCCTTCTCAATTATTACACATTCTGGCGAATCGCGCCTGCGCGCAAGCGGCGAGCGGCGAAACCGGCTGCCTGTCCCGCCGAAGGTCCCGCGCTCTTGGCGGGGTACCAGGACTGGACTTCACCTGCACCGCACTGCCGTTCGGTGCAGTGCAGGTGTCACCAGCAAGCAGACGATGACTTTTCAGAACACACGAATCGGTGTTGGGCGGCCTCGCAGTCATTTTTCATAAACTCCCCAAGTTAGATCGTCATACTGAGCAACGAAACCATCCGAGAAATACCTGGCATACTCCTTGTTTCCCTGCAGATGATAGCCGAAGAATGCAACCACGAAATGTGCCATCCGGGCTTCCATGTCTGGATAAAATATCATATCGTGGGTTCTACCAATAAATGTGATCATTGTTTTGTCGGGCGTTCCAAGATGTTCGAAAATCAATGCGTTTTCAAGGTAGAGAGCATCCCAACTGCCCGCGATCATCAAAGTCGGTCGATCTACCATTGCCAGCCCTTTTTCACCAAACAACCACCATCCTTCTGCTGCCATTGGAATCACGGCGCGGATGCGCTCATCTGTCATCGGTTGCCACAACCCATCTTCACCAGATGTAATTACCTTACCAGCATGGGTGGCGAACTCATTCCACGCACCAGCAGGACCGCAATCGAAAGCGGAAAGAAAGTTGGAGGCCAGGATCGCCTCGGTTGTGGCATCGGGGGTCGGACATTGTGCCAGATAATATTCCGGGTCGATGCGTGCTCCGCTCAATGCGAGTGTGTTGTAGCCATCAAAGGAATATCCGATGGCTCCTGCGCGTTCAGCATCGATCATACCCTCCAATCCTTCCGGCGGATTGGATGCAACCTGGTTCAGTGCAAACAGAATATCCAATGGTTGATCGATCATCTTTTCGTTCATTTTGAGGTAAGAATCGATTTTGTCAATGCTTGCCCAGGTAAAACCGCGACTGACTAAATAACGGGCAAAGCTCCTTGCTGATATGGTTGAAGAGATAATCAGTGGATAAGGCGCTTCTTGGTAATTTGGCTCGGCATCTCGAATGTAGTCACCGCCGGTTGACCCTGTTGGCAGCACTGCCGGATACCAGACAGTAATCGTCACTTCGCGGTCATTGCGCGCAGGATCTGTAAATGTAAATGTGCGCAAACCCACGCCGTAGGGTCCAGGTTCCGAGAGTGGAAGTGGCGCTGGTTCCTGGGTACCCGTTTGCACAGGTATCGCTGTACTTGTCGTTGTTGTAGGAGAAGGTATAAACTCCGGTGTATTTGTTGCCTCAAAAGTCTCTGTTGGGGATGTATTCGTTATGGCAGAGCTGCAGGCTGCAAGTAGACAAGCTACCATTCCAATCCTGCCAAGCATTCTGATGCAATCCATGTCTGGTTCCTTTCATTTGCCATAACAGGCCGCCCAACCAGGTGCTCAGCCGCCATTTGGCGGGTGAACTGCTTATAAGCCGCGATCGATCCAGTAATACCCACAGCCAGTATAGCAAAAACGCGGGGTGGATACAAGCATCCATTTTCCATTTTTCCCCTCCCATCTGGCGTTCTCGAAATCCAATTCCTTCAATGCGAGATGTTCCCAGCTTTCGCCTCTTTCGCGCCGTTCGCGTTCCAAAACAGCGATTTACTTCTTCCTGCGGGTTTGCATGGCGTAGATGATCGTCCCGGCCAGCGCACCCAGGACGATGCCGAGGCCTGACCCCAGCCAGCCTGTCGTGCGAAAAACAAGGTAACCGACCACCCCGCCCGCCACTGCCAGGATGCCAATCCAATATCCGGGTTTCATATCCTATCTTCTCCTTTCTTCGTTATGCTGGCAAGTTCCACGATCAATATAACAAAAGCACCGAGCGATGACAACCACCAAATTTCCCTTTCTACAAAGAGACCCGGTCTCTCCCTTCGGGAAACCGGGTCTCTTTCGGATCAAGTGAATTTTTTCGTGCCCTTCGTGTGGCTTCGTGGATTCCCCGAACAATGCCTATTCTTCCTCATCCACGCCCGAACTGGCCAGGCGCTCGGCTTCATCCCGCTGGGACAACTCCTCGATGAACCCATCGATATTGCCTTCCATCACCGATGGCAGGTTGTAGATGGATACGTTGATACGGTGGTCGGTAACCCGGTTCTGGGGATAGTTGTAGGTGCGGATCTTCTCCGAGCGTTCCCCGCTGCCCACCTGGGAACGGCGGTTCTCTTCGATCTCCGAACGGCGTTTCTCCTCTTCGATTTCGTACAGGCGGGCGCGCAGGATCGAGAGTGCCCGTAACTTGTTCTGCAACTGCGAGCGCTCATCCTGACAGGCCACAACCATGCCAGTCGGCAGGTGCGTGACGCGGATGGCAGTTGAGTTCTTCTGCACGTTCTGCCCGCCCGCCCCGGCCGATTTGTAAACATCGATGTGGATATCCGACTCGGGGATCTCGATATCCACTTCCTCGACCTCCGCCAGCACCGCCACCGTGGAGGTGGAGGTGTGGATGCGCCCGGAGGTCTCGGTCACCGGCACGCGCTGGACGCGGTGCACGCCGGACTCATACTTGAGCTTGGAGAATGCCCCCCGTCCCTTGATCTCGAAGATGACTTCCTTGAACCCGCCGATGCCGATCTCGTTGGCCGAAAGGATCTCCGATTTCCAACCCTGGCGTTCTGCGTAGCGGGTGTACATGCGGTACAGGTCGGCCGCGAACAGGGAGGCTTCCTCCCCGCCCGTCCCGGCCCGGATTTCGACGATGACGTTCTTCTCATCGCGCGGATCCTTGGGAACCAGCATGCCCTTGATTTCTTCTTCCAGTTCCACGATGATCGGTTCCAGTTCGGCGATCTCGGCTTCGGCCAGCAGGCGCAGTTCTTCATCTCCCTCGTTTTCGAGCATCGCCCGGGCCTCATCCACCCGCTTGATGGATTGGCGGTAACGCCGCGCTTTATCGACCAGCGTCTCCAGGTCGATGCGCTCCTTGTTCAGTTCGGCGGCGCGTTGGTAGTCATTGCCGACTTCCATCAGCAGGCGAGAGACTTCTTCGTAACGTTCTTCGATTCCAGCAAGTTACATAGGGGCTATTTTACCCTCAGAAAGTGTTTTGAAAATAATAAACTCACAACTGAAATTATAAATTCATGGGGATG
>JBFYSM010000062.1:0-2835 GCA_041301605.1 Chloroflexota bacterium
GAAACATGCCTGTGCCAGGTTGGAAACCGCTCTGGACTCCACTGATCAAGTATCTTCGCATGTCACCTGTCATCCTCTACATGACAGGCGGCTCAGCCTGTGTAACAGCGAGCACGGTCGGGAAAGCCATCGTTGGCGCAATCGAACACGGAACACCCGGAGCATGCTACCCCATCTGCGACGAGAATCTAAGCTGGGCAGAGATACTCACCCGCCTGGCGCGCGCCGATGGGCGCAAGGTTCGGGTGGTGAACCTGCCAACATGGCTGGTCAAAATATCCCTTTTTACGGTTTGGTTGCTACACGCAATACGGGGAAAAGAGGCCGGACTCGATCCACGCCAATTCGCACCGCTCCAAACCTCAGAAACCTACCTGGATCCGGATGCCTCCCGGAAAGCGCTCGGGTACGAACCCGGCAACCTGGCTCAGGCTTTTCAGGATATAGTTGTAGCCTGTAAATAATTTGCTATATCCATTGGAATGCTGGTATAATCCCCGCCGCTCAACCAGCCACCGTAGCTCAGCCGGCAGAGCAGACGTTTCGTAAACGCCAGGTCAAGGGTTCAAATCCCTTCGGTGGCTCAATGGAATCGCCCCGGTTTCCCGAAGGCCCCCGATGGGGGTGAGAAACCGGGGCGATTGTTCTATGAGCAAGGGAGAAGGGTGGAGGGAACTATTCGAAAAGTGCCCGCACTGCTTGGCGGAAAACTTCCGTATGGTAATCCACATCCGCCTCGGTTGTGTCAGCGGCGATGAGCGCCATGTTATGGAAGGGGGTCATCAGGATACCCCGGTTGAGCGCCCAAAGGTGCATGAAGCGGTCGAGTTCGCTATCCACAGCCGAGTTGGCTTCGCCGCCATTACGAGGTGGACTGGCCCGGAACCAGTATTCAACCCGGAAACCAAGACGCTTGACGATCCATGGCAGTTCAAATTCCCGGATAATATCCAGCACCCCCTGCTCATATCGATCGGCAAGTTTTTCACACCGCTCATACATCGCTGGGGACAACACCTTCTCGAGGGTTGCCCGCATGGCAGCAATGGAAAGGGCATTCCCGGCCAGCGTACCGCCCACACCGCCCACATCCGAGAGATCGAGTTCGAGCTTCGACCAGAATGCATCGGCGATTTCCTGCGTAAACCCGTAAACACCGGCCGGTATACCGCCTGCCAGCGGCTTGCCACATGTCACAAAATCAGGCGTCAGGCCAAATTTGCCTGTATATCCGCCAGGACCGGTACACAGGGTGTGCGTCTCGTCAATGATGAGCAATGTCCCTGTGCGGTGGGTGATTTCCCGCAGGGCTTCGTGATAGCCAGGATCGGGATGGATGATGCCGATATTGGTCATGACCGGCTCGGCCAGGACACAGGCTACATCACCCGTGGAGAGAGCCGCATCGAGGGCGACCACGTTGTTGAACTCGATCACCTTGGTGGTCTCGACAGGGTCAACCGGCGGGCCAAGGTTGCCACCGCGTGCCCCAGGCATGCCGTACTCATCCAGGGCGATGAAGGTCTCGTCGACCGAGCCGTGGTAGCAGTAATTGTAAACAAGGATCTTCGAGCGGCCGGTGATGTGGCGCGCCATGCGGATGGCAAAGCGGTTTGCGTCGGTGGCCGTCAGGGTGAACTGCCAGTATTTCAACCCAAAACGGCGCTGGAGTTCCTCGCCTACCCAGATGCAGTCTTCAGTAGGAAGCATCAGAGTAATCCCCTTCGCTGCCTGATGGGTAATGGCTTCCAGCGTGGCATCCGGTGAATGGCCTGTCATCGCCCCGGTATCGCCAAGGCAAAAATCGATATATGTATGACCGTCTACATCTGTGAAGTGAGCACCCTTGGCAGCATTGACAAAGACCGGGAATGTGCCTGCCCAGCGGATCATCCAAAGCATGGGCACCCCGCCCTGCATGGATTGCCGGGCACGCTTGAATAGCTCGAGTGACTTGGGATGCGTCGCATGGAAGCGTTGCTCTTCCTCGTGAAGCAGATGTGCTAAGCGAGCGCGATCGAGTGTACGCATAAAATGAACCTCCGGAACACCTGTTATGCCATCCGTGGCCTGTTATCTAGAATTCACTTTTCAACGCATCCCCGAAAATGCCCAGCGCCTCGTTGATCTGCGCCTCGGTTACAATGAGCGGCGGGATCCACCGGATCGTATTGTCATAGGTACCGCAAGTTAGCAGCAGCAACCCACGCTCCTCGCATGCGTGCACAATGGATTTGATCATCGTTTTCTCGGCTGGTTTGCCGTTGACCGTGAATTCTGCACCGATCATCAAACCCAGGCCGCGCACATCTCCGATTGCCGGGTATTGCTCCTGCAACTTCCTCAGCCCGGTTACCAACTGGACCCCGCGCCGGGCCGCGTTACCGGGCATATCCTCCTCCCGCATGGCGCGGATGGTGGCGACACCCGCAGCACAGGCAACGATATTCCCACCATATGTCCCGCCGTGGGAACCGGTCTGCCATTTGTTCATCAGGTCAAGCGGTGCGAACACGCCCGAAAGGGGCAGGCCGGAAGCGATCCCCTTGGCAACGGTCATGATATCCGGCACCACATCGAAGTGATCCCGGGCAAACCATTTACCGGTCCGCCCAAACCCCGATTGGACTTCATCGAAGATGAGCAGGATGCCATGCCGGTCAACCAGTTCGCGCAAGCCCTTCATGAACGCGGCGGGCGGGTTGACATATCCACCCTCACCAAGCACCGGCTCGATCAGGATGGCCGCCGTCTCGGCCGGAGATGTCTGGGAAAGCAGGAGTTCCTCCAGCGCGGCCAGGCAGTATTGGGTGGTCTGCTCCTCGTTCATGCCCA
>JBFYSM010000067.1:0-3211 GCA_041301605.1 Chloroflexota bacterium
TGCCTCTGAAAAGAAGCAGGCGCGACAAGAGTAAAGCAGTAAATGGAGTGGTAGTTCAGTCGGTTAGAATACCGGCCTGTCACGCCGGGGGTCGCGGGTTCGAGTCCCGTCCACTCCGCCAGAAAAGTGACATAATGCCCTGAATTTAAACAATAAATTCAGGGCATTATCATTTCTGCACCACAAAACATCCCACAAATTTATCCTGGTAGTCCCAGGATTTCCCTGGACGCTGGTGGACGTTTCTTACAAAACGTGGCCTCTGTCCAACGGCCTACTTCTGCTAAAGCGCATACACCTGATTGATTTGTGAAGTTGAACGCATGCACCCGCTTTGATGATGGGCGATCCGACAACGTCCTGGCGGAGACGATCAACGGTTTGTACAAGGCCAGGTTAATCCACCGCCGTGGACCCTGGAAGACGCGGGAAGCGGTGGAACTGTGTTGGCGCGCACCGAAAGTTGACCATTTAGAAGGGTGAGCGCGCGTTTAATTTTGACCAGGGTGATTAACCTTTCCCGCTCATTTTTTGAGCAGGGATTTGAAGGAGATGATCACCATGGAAGTACTGGGCAAGATTCGACGTTTGTATTACCGGGATGGGCTGTCGTTCTCGGAGATAGCCCGCAAGACGGGGTACACGCGCAACACGGTGAAGCGATGGCTCAAAGCCCCCGAAGGCGTGAAGCCGAGGTACCAGCGTCAGAGCGGCGATACCAAGATTGCCGCGTATGCAGCACAGCTGGTAAAGGCGCTGGAAGTGGACGCGCATCGTCCCAAACGCGACCGGCGCACAGCCTTGAAGCTGTTTGGCGAAATCCAGGCTGCCGGCTTCACTGGCGACTACAGCCGCGTCACCGAATTCGTGCGGCACTGGCGGACACAAGGCGGGCAGGCCAAAGTCAACGCCTACGTCCCGCTCAAGTTCGAGTTGGGCGAAGCCTTCCAGTTTGACTGGAGCGAAGAGCACTTGGTCATCGGTGGCGTCTGGCGCAAGATTCTCGCCGCCCACCTCAAACTCTGCGCCAGCCGGGCGTTTGTCGTGTCGGCCTATCCCACGCAAGGTCACGAAATGCTGTTCGACGCCCACACCCGCGCCTTCAGCGCCCTGGGCGGCATCCCGCGCCGGGGCATCTACGACAACATGAAGACCGCCGTCGACAAAGTGAAGAAGGGCAAGGGGCGAACCGTCAACACGCGCTTTGCCGCCATGGCCTCGCACTACCTGTTCGATCCGGACTTCTGCAACGTCGCCAGTGGTTGGGAGAAAGGCGTGGTCGAGAAGAACGTGCAGGACAGCCGGCGGCGCATCTGGCAGGACGCGGCCCAGGAATGCTTTGGCTCCTTCACCGAACTGAATGTCTGGCTGCTCGCCCGCTGCCGGGCGCTATGGCAGGAACTGCGCCATCCCGAGTTCGACGACCTGACGCTTGCCGAGATGCTGGAGCATGAGCAACCCAGCCTGATGCCCATGGTTCCCGTCTTCAACGGCTATGTGGAAACCCTCGGCAAAGTTTCCAGCACCAGCCTGGTGATTCTGGATCGCAACCGCTACTCGGTGCCCTGCGAACTCGTTGGCCAACTGGTCAGCCTGCGGCTCTACCCCGAGCGGGTCGACATCGTCGCCCACGAGACGTTGGTGGCGAGTCACCCGAGAAGCTTCGCGCGCAACCAGACCTGCTACGACTGGCAGCACTACCTGCCGCTGATCGAACGTAAGCCGGGCGCCTTGCGTAACGGTGCCCCCTTCGCCGATCTGCCGGATGCCCTGCTGCGCCTGCGCGGGCTGTTGCTCAAGCAAGAAGGCGGTGATCGCATCATGGCCAAGGTGCTGGCGGCCGTTCCCACGCATGGACTGGAAGCGGTGCTGGTCGCCGTCGAACTGGTGCTGGAATCGGGCAACCCGAGCGCTGAACATGTCGAGAACGTACTCAACCGACTCAAGCGCGCCCCCGCAGTGGAAGCCATCGAGACGACCCTCCAGGTGGACGAGGCGCCGATCGCCGACACCCAGCGATACGACAGCCTGCGCGAGGTGACCCATGCGTGATGTCGCCGCCGAACTCAAGGAACTGCGCCTGTACGGGATGGTGGGGGCCTGGGAGGAAATCGCCGCCCAGGGCAACACGGCGGGTCTTCAATCCGCCCGCTGGTTGATCGAGCATTTACTGGCGTCGGAGCAGACCGACCGCGCCATGCGCTCGATTCGCTACCAGTTGCAGACTGCCAAATTCCCGATACACCGCGATCTGGCCGGTTTCGACTTCGCGCAATCCCGGGTGGATCAGAACCTGGTCACGGAGTTGGCCACGATGGCCTTTACCGCTGCGGCGCACAACGTGGTGTTCATCGGCGGCACGGGCACCGGCAAGACGCATCTAGCCACCGCTCTGGGGGTGGCCGGTATCACGCACCATGCCAAGCGGGTACGGTTCTACTCGACAGTTGATCTGGTCAATGCGCTGGAACAGGAGAAAGCGGCCGGCAAGGCCGGGCGACTGGCCTTTGCCTTGATGCGCATGGATCTGGTGATACTCGATGAGTTGGGCTATCTGCCCTTCAGCCAGGCCGGCGGGGCCATGCTGTTTCACCTGCTGTCAAAGCTCTACGAACACACCAGCGTGATGATCACGACCAATCTGACCTTCGGGGAGTGGGCCAGTGTATTTGGTGATGCAAAGATGACCACGGCGTTGCTGGACCGCCTGACGCACCACTGCCATATCGTGGAAACCGGCAACGAGTCCTTTCGCTTTCGTCACAGCAGCGCAACGGCGAAATCGCGTATCAAGGCGCGGGAACTGAGCAAGAAAGGCAAGCCGCCTGAGACTTCAGAAGGGGACGCGCCGGTCTGATCTCGCCGACCGAACGGGGGCTGAACGCCCCCGTTCGGTTAGACTTATCCACAGCCGCCCCCTCAAAAGGGTGGCCTCAGACCCTGGTCAAAATTCAACGCGCACGGGTGGTCACTTTTAAACGCGCGCCGACAGCCAAAGGGAAATATTGAGAAGCTCAAAGCGGACGGCCGACTTTGGTTCGGTCCCAATGGGAGCAACCTCCCACGCTTGAAGAAATTTATCGGCGAAATGGAAGGTGGCGTCACGCCACAGTCAATCTGGTTCCATAACGAAGTTGGAAACAACCAGGAAGCCAAGAAGGAAATTCTTCAGATTGATGCCGAGACCGTATTCGATACGCCAGATCGGAAG
>JBFYSM010000095.1:0-6602 GCA_041301605.1 Chloroflexota bacterium
ATCGAAGGCCTCGAACTGGAAAACTGGCTGACCTGACCTGGGGAAATGCACAAAACATCAAATCGCCGGCGCTTGCGGAAGTACCGGCGATTTCTGATTCCCAATCATTCTCGAAAGGGGGTATTCATTCCAACAAACTGGTCAACCCTTCATGCACCCTCCTGATTGCATCCGCATCCATCTTCTCCACCCCCCTATCGTAGGTCAGGAAGCCATTGATCTCGATCTCCACATCGGTTGTCTGGGTGTAGATGGCAGCCGCCAATCCCTGCGGGATGAGCGGCTTCAGCTCATTCTCGAGCGTATCGAGATAGGCACGCGTCAAAGCCTCCGATGTTCCGAAGAATTTCTGGCTGAATTTCTTCTTCTCATGCCAGAGATGCCCCTTCACCTGTAGCCCATAACCGCCAAACTCCGAAATGACGAACGCCCGCGATGGGTCCACTTTGGGGCGATACAATTTCTTCACATAAATGTGGGGGCTGACGAAATCCCCGCCGCCCTGGTCGAACCAGCCGCTGGCGTGATCCACCAGCCGGCCCGGGTCATGGGATTTGATCCAGGCGGCAATCTCGAAGGCCTGGAACTGCCCCCAGCCTTCGTTGAACGGCACCCAGACAGCAATGCAGGGGAAGTTGTGCAGGTGATCCAGCATACCTTCCAGGTCGGCGCGATATTGCGCCCGGTTCGCCGCGTCCCCGCGCCCGAAACGTCCCATCCAGCGGTCATCGCGGTAGTTCAGGCCGGCCAGCAGCGCCAGCAAGTTCTCGGCCACGTTCACCGGTTCGCCGCCATTGGGCATATCCTGCCAGACGATCATCCCCAGCCGGTCGCAGGCGGCATACCAGCGCGCCGGTTCCACCTTGACGTGCTTGCGGATCATGTTGCAGCCGATCTTCTTGATGTACTCGATATCGAACAGCATGGCATCTTCCGAAGGCGGCGTGTACATTCCATCCGGGAAGTAGCCCTGGTCGAGCGGGCCGTACAGGAACAGCGGCTTGCCGTTCAAGGCGAAGCGCAGGTGTCCGCTCGCATCCCGCACCAGGCTGAACTTGCGCAAGGCGAAGTAACTGCCAACTTCATCCAGTATGTGGTCATCACGGAAAAGCCGGACTTGCAAGTCATACAGGTACGGGTCGGCGGGACTCCAGGGCCGCGGCTGTGGGATCGCAAGCGTCACGGGACCCGCGGCCCGGTCCCGTTTCGAGGTGATCGGTTCGCAGCCTTCGAAGGCCACCGCCTCCACCTGAAGGCTGTCCATCCCACACCGGATTTTGACTTCCACGGTGAGCGTACCGGCATCCAGGTCAGGGGTCAGTTTGAGTGACTCAATGCCCGTCTCCGGCACCACCTCCAGCCAGACGGTCTGCCAGATGCCGGAGACCGCCGTGTACCAGATGATACCCGGCTTGAGCACCTGCTTGCCGCGCTCCTGCCGCCCGGCGTTGGTGGGGTCCCAGGCGGATACGATCAGCTCATTCTCGCCATCCTTGAGTGCAGCTGTGATATCGAAGGTGAAGGGCAAATAGCCGCCCGCGTGTGTGCCAACATGTGTGCCGTTGACCCAGGCGTTGCATTTGTAATCCACCGCGCTGAAGTGGAGGAGGGCCCTCACCCCCATCCCATCTCCCGATTTCGGGAGAGGGGCGCAGGGGTGAGGGAACATGCGTCGGTACCAAAGGCGCTGATTTGGTCGCAATGGCTTTTGGACTCCCGAAAGGGCCGACTCGATGGCATATGGAACCAGGATCTTGCCAGAAAAGGTTTCAGGCTTGGCTTGTTCCTTGGGAAGGATCGCATACTCCCACCAGCCATTCAGGTTGACCCAGTCCGGGCGGGTCATCTGCGGGCGGGGGTATTCGGGCAGGGGGATGGGAGAGGCAGGTTGCCAGGGTGTTTTCAGCGGACTACCACCTGGCATGGTGTTCCTCGGCAAAACCGATCAGATCTTTGATCTGGATCTTTTCGCCATCATTGGCAATGGCAACCCCGTTATAGCGCCCGAACATCTGGTGGACTTCGCTCTGGATGATGCCCAGGTTCGTGATCGCCGTGCGGTCCTTGAAAGGCGTAAAGACCAGGTTGAGGCGGCCTTCGGTATCCGTGAACTTCCAGGGTTTCATGAAGTCGCCGGAAATATAATCGAATTTGACCTGCCCCAGCTTGTGGATGCGGTTATTCAGGATGAGGGCATTTTCCCCGGCCTTCGAAAGAT
Organism: Chloroflexota bacterium; assembly: GCA_041301605.1. GTDB lineage: Bacteria > Chloroflexota > Anaerolineae > Anaerolineales > Villigracilaceae > VGNO01. Next base: position 2,219 of record JBFYSM010000095.1, read on the forward strand.
CCCCGAAACCACAGCCCAGGTTCAGGCCGACCGTGCGGCCATCCGGCAGGAAACCGGAAGCCGAAGCCCAGTTCCAGAAGGATTTGTACTCCCAGACGCCGCGCCCCCAATCCAGCGAGCCCAGGCAGGAATTCGGATCGAGCGTTTCGGTCATATCCCCATATTTGACCGTCCCGCCGGCGGGCAGGCAATTGATCTTGCGGTTGTAGTAGAAGCGCTTCTCCCCGATCGGGATGACGATGGTCATCGATTCGTGGACGGGCGGGCAGGCCAGGGTGATGTCCGCCTCGATGCCGCGCCCATCGTGGAAGGATGGCCAGGAGACCGTTATCCGGCGCTGGCCGGGGAGCAGGCTGAAATGCAGGCGCGCCTTGTCATTCTCGAAGTGGCTGTCGCCCTCGGTGCTGTTGCGCGGCAGTTCTATCCCTTTTCCCAACGGGATGACCAGCCCCTCTTCGTGCAGGTCGCCGGTCTCGAAATCCATGCTGTAGACGAAGATATTCCCGGCATAGCCAAGGTCGGCAACGGTGGCGGAGAAGAAGCGCTTGGGGCTGAAAACTGCGTAATAATCCCAGCGCTTGATGCGGAAACGCTGGAAAGGCTTGAACGAGTAGAAGCGGGCGGCTTCCAGGTTGCAATCCAGCAGTTGCTGGCGCGCCCAGCCGACCTGCGCCAGGCGGCCATCGGGTTGGAGAAGGTTTCCAGGTTGGGTCAATTCGGTTTGCATATCGCCTCCAAGAAGTAGGATATCAAACACCCATCCCCCCTACCCCCCTTCCCTCCTGGAAGGGGGGGATAAGGCAAAAAGGGGATATTCGCGTGCTTCGCACTCGAATATCCCCTTTTTGCCATCTTCTCCCCGCCCTTGGGGGCGGGGTCGGGGGTGGGGGAAATTACTAATCATTATCATTCACAAACACATCCATTTGCGATTCACCGCGGTTCCCCCACAGCATGTAGGGGATGAAGGTGAGTGGTTGGCCTTGCTTCGTTTTGCCCGTTATCTTCACCACTCCGCCCAGCAAGTTTTCATCGTATGTGGCTTTCAGGGAACTGGCATCCAGGCTGGCAGTGAAAAGATCCACATCCGGGTTGTCCAGGCTTTCCAGGCAGTAAACCAGCGGTCCGCGGCTCAGGGCAACCTTGCCACCCTGTCCTTTCACTTTCGGATGGGTTTGCATCAGCCGAACCGCCAGATCGAATTCGAGCGTGACCACATCCCCGGCAGACCATTCGCGCCGGATGGGCAGCCAGGCGCTCAGGCGCGGGTCATAACCGCAAGCGGTGGCAGGCAAAACAGGGGACGGAGTTGAAGACGGGGCAAATTCCCCATTCACTTTTACCCTGGCGTCTTTGCTCCACGAGGGGATTCGCAGGAACAGAGTAAATTCTGATGATCTAACCGGGTTGATGCTGATTTCCACTTTGCCATCCCACGGCAATCCCGAACGGATTTCGCCTTGCGCAAGTTCGCCGGCATATTCGCTGTTGATGTACTGGTGGACGCGGACTTCATCCTCGCCGGAAGAGCAGATGTACTTCCCCAGGTCGGCCCAGGTGCGGGAGATGTTGGATGGGCAGCAGGGCACGGCATACCAGGGTTTGCGGGTCACGCCGCCCCGGCAGGTGAGCGGGTTATTGTAGAGATAGGTTTTCCCATCCTGCCCCATGCCAACCCCGGCAGCGTTATACAACTGCCATTCGAGCAGGTCGCTGTATTTGGCTTCGCCGGTGATACAAGCCATCTCCCAATTCCAGAAGATGCTCGCCAGCGCGGCGCATGTTTCGGCGTAGGCATATTCGGGATCGAGTTCATAATCGTTGCCAAATCCTTCCAACCCTGGCAGCGAGCCGATCCCGCCCGTGACGTACATGCGGCGGGTCACCATCCGTTCCCAGGCCTGTTCCAAGACGGGTAAAAGGGTCATATCTCCCGACTGGCGCAGGAGCATGGCAATGGCGGTTTCGAGATAACCACAACGGACCGAATGCCCCACCGGCACGCGCTGTTGACGAACCGGGACATGCTGTTGGAAGTATTTACCGACCAGGGCACTGGCATACCAGCGCAGGGCCGAATTGCGTGACCTCCTGGCAAAGTTCCCGGGCGGCACCTTGTTCGGGCTGTAATCAGGATGAGCAGCCAAATACAACGTCTTTTCCTGCCGGACAGATGCACTCCGTCGGTTGACATTGGCCATTTGCCGCAGCAGGGATAGCCCAAACAACGGGGTTCGCCCCCTTTGTTCGATGAACTGGCGCGCCATCTCCAGGTACGGTGCATGACCGGTAGCCTCGTGCAGGCGCAGCAGGGCGATCTCGATCTCCTCGTGGCCGGGAGTGTAGGCTGGACCCTTATCAAGAAAATCGCCAACTACCCGGTCAGCAGCGCGGCGGACGATGGAGAGCATGTCCGTGCGCCCGGCGGCCTCGAAATACGAGACTCCCGCCTCGATCAGGTGGCCGTGGCAGTAGAGTTCATGCTCGATCTGCAGGTTGATCCAGCGAGTGCCTGGAAAATGGATCTGATTATAGGTGAACAGGTAACCATCCGCATCCTGAGCGCGGCCGAGGAGGGAGATGAAATCATCCATAAGGGCGGCAAGCCGCGGGCCCGGATGGGATGCGAAGATCCGGGCGGCCGCATCCAGCCACTTGTAGGCATCTGAGTCTGCAAAGAACCAGCCTTCACGAAAACCATACTTCTCCCCGGCGGCAATGCGGAAATTATCGATGCAGCCGGAGGCCTCCAGTTGTTCCCACTGGTGGAAGATGGCGGAGGTGGCATTGACATCGAGGCGACCGTGCCAGAAACCAGAGGTGATATTGGTTCGAGAAGTCACGATGAATTAATCGGAGCAGAAACAACCTAAAACTGGATTAGTGTGCGCTCTCTAGCGCACATATGCAAGAGAGCCAATATACTGGATTCATTAAAGAGCCCATCGTCTTATATCTCCACGCTCTCAGCGGTTAGATGTCCCTTGATGAAAAAGAGGGGGATGAGCGAAAGCAGGGCAATGACCGAACCAACCTGGAAGATGATCGGCACCGGGATGAAACCAGCCTCGCCGTTGAGGGTGGTCGGGATGCCGAAGTTCTGGATGAGCGTCGAGCCGATCCAGGGCCCCAGCACCATCGGGATGGCGATCCAGAAGATCATGCGGATGCCCAGGAACTTGCCGCGGTTCTGTTCCGGCAACAGGTTCTTGAGCCAGGCCACGGCCGCGATCCCGCCAGCCATGCTGAAGGCCTGCCACAGGAAACCCGTCAAGGCCAGTAACGGGATGCTGGTGATCAGCGAGAGCAGGATCCCCCCAACTGCACTGACGATGATGGCGATCATGATCATGGTACGCTTGTTCCAGCGGTCGGCCAGCAGCCCGAAGGGGACGGCAAAAATGGCGCTGCCCAGCATGACCGCCCCGCCAATGATGCTGAACTCGGTCTTGGTGATGCCGATGTAATTTTCCAGGTAGATGATCAGGTACGGGAAGGAAACCTGCATGCCGATGCTGCTGACCATGATGAAGAGCAGCAAAAGGAACAGCGTACGGTTCCGGGTGACGGTCTGCCACTGGAATAGGCTGGCGAACTCGGACAGGAAACTTCCGCGTGGTTTTTCTGCACCCTGCGGCAAGGGCACATCTTGGATGAAAAGGCCTGCCACAAGGCCTGAAAGGATAACGATCCCGCCCAGGGTGTAGAAGAAAACAAAATATCCCACGGATTCGATCAAGGCTCCGGCAGCGGTCATGGCGACGATCTGGGCGATGAACACAGCCAGATTGAGCACGCCTTCCACCCGTCCGCGCGTCTGGCTGGTGGCAATATCGGCCGTCCAGGCATTGAAGGCAGCATCGTTGGCGGTCGAGCCGAAGAAGGTCATGGCTGAGTCGGCGATGATGACCATCACCACGGCGATGCCGGTTACCTGGATGTAAGCCACGGTCGGGAAGAGCACGGTCGAGATGCCCCACAGGATGTACCCGAAAAGGATGAACGGTTTGCGCCGCCCCCAGCGCGAGCGCGTCCGGTCGCTGAGCGTGCCCATCAGGAGCGTGGTCAGCGTGGCGGTGATGGCGCTGGCAGCCACCATCCAGGCCACCGGGCGCGGGTCGGGGGTCAGCTCATCGAAAACGAAGGTATTGAACCAGGAGTTCTCGACCGCCCAGGCGATCTGGCCGGTAATGGCCAGTACAATCATGACGATCCAGGCACGAGCAGAGATGGGGTTGTTTTTTCCAGCAGGGGAGGAGGGAGAAAGTGCCATATTGACCTCAACGAATGGGATGGGCTGGCATTGATAAAGCGATGCACCTATTGTACAGGCAATTGCCCGGGAAGGGGGACATAGGCGAAAATGGGAATTGCGAGTGCTTCG
>JBFYSM010000112.1:0-3843 GCA_041301605.1 Chloroflexota bacterium
AACAACTCCATCAGCGCGTACGCGAACTGACCACCCTGTTTGGCGTTGGCAAAGCGGTGGTTTCCATCACCGACCAGCGCGTTCGATTCGATAAGATCGTGGAAGGCATGCTTTACGTAGCAGAGGCAGATTTCAGCTACCTGCTGCTGCGTGAAGAGAATTCAAAAACATTTCTCCTTTCTGCACATCGCAACCTGCCCGAAGCCTGGGCAAAAAAGGTCGGCCAGCCGTTCGATGATGGCATCAGTTCCCTGGTGGCACTCTCCGGCGAAACCCTGGCGATCGATGGCGAACCGCTGAAACGCTTCAAAGTTGCCGGCCTGGGCCAATCGGCCGTGGTGGTGCCGATCAAGATACAGAAGGAAGTGATCGGCTTGCTGGTGGTCATCCGCAAGGAGAAGCAGGCCTTCGACCGCAACATGCAGGTGTTGCTGGAAGCCGTGGCTGATTATGCTTCCATCTCCCTGTTGCATGCCCGGTTGTTTCGCGCCCTGCAGGAAACTGCGGAGGCAGCCCAGAATGGCGAGAAACGCAAGTATGAGTTGCTCCAGTCACTCAGGCAGGAAGTTATGGATAACCTGCGACCGGTGGTGTATCCCCTTGGCCTGCTGATGACCGGGAAAATGGGGGCTCTTACGGATGAGCAACAACAAGCCTTGCAGACGGCACAGGTGGCCATCCAGCGTGTATTGCAAATCGTTTCCGAGAAGCAGCCTTCTCTTCCATTGACTACCATCAAAAAATAACCTTATGTCGAAACCCACCCTGGTTTTGTTGGCCCTGGAAGATCCGCATCACCTGGCCTTGTTCCGGCAAGTCCTGGACCCCAAATCCTATACCATCGCTGTTGCCCATGAGCGCTTTGTGCTCAACAAGATCTTGCAGGAGGCTTCCCCGGCGGCGGTCATCTTGAGCGAGAAACTGGATGGAGAAAAAGGGATCGAGATTGCAATTGACCTGCTCGAGCGTTTTCCCACCCTGCCCATACTGATTTTTGCTGAGAGCTGTTTACCGGAAATACTTAAACAGTCTATTCGCGTCGGCGTGAGTGATTGTCTGATTCCTCCAATCAAAAACGAAGAAATCCTGCAGACGCTCGAAAATAGTATGCGGCGCGCCAACCGCATCGGCGACTGGACCCGGCGCGAGGTCCGGCGGACGACTGCCACTCTGGAACACAGGGTTGCTGAACTGCAAAAGCTGGAAACTGTCCTCAACCACATCGAGGATGGGGTGATGATCCTGGATAACGACCATCGCATCTTGCTGCTCAACCCCATTGTGAAACGTGCGTTTGGACTTGTAAATGAGGATTACCGTAACAGGCCGGTTTTAGAGATCATTTCTCACCCGGATGTGATAAACCTGTTGAAAATGGGCAGTGATAACCCATTGCCCTTCCATGAGATTGCTTTCGATGATGGTCGTGTTTATAGCGCACAGTACACGCCGATCCCGGGTATCGGTGCAGCCATCACCCTGCAGGATATTTCTTATATCAAGCAGGTGGATCGCTTGAAAAGCGAGTTTGTACATACTGTATCACACGACCTGCGCTCGCCTCTGACAGCTGTGCTGGGTTACACAGAATTGCTGGGCCGGATTGGAACCCTCAACCCCCAGCAGAAGGAATTCGTGCAAAGGATCCAGATCAGTGTTCAGAATATTACTGCCTTGGTCAACGATCTCCTCGACCTGGGCCGGATCGAGGCTGGATTCGACATACAGAAAGAAGTTATTCCCCTGGATGCCATCATCCAGTTCACCCTGGAACATCTCAAGCCACAGGCTGATGACAAGCGACAGAAGATAAAATTCGAACAGCCCAACGATGTACCCAAGTTGCGCGGCAATCCCATCCGCCTGCGCCAGATGCTGGATAATTTGATTGGCAATGCCATCAAGTACACACCTGAAGGTGGAAACATCGCCATCCAGTTACAAACACAGGGCGACCAAGTCATCCTGCGCATTTCGGATACCGGTCCGGGCATCCCGCCTGCCGACCAGCCGCATATCTTCGATAAGTTCTACCGCGCCAGCAATGTTCCCAGCGGAGTCGGGGGGTCTGGACTCGGGTTGGCGATCGTCAAATCCATCGTGGATAACCACCAGGGGCGTATATGGGTGGATTCGATCCTGGGGCAGGGAACCACGTTTACCTTGATCTTTCCCGGCATCACAGAAACCGATCTGGAGTAGTAAAAAGCAGCGACAGTGACAAAAAACAGCCTCCGCATGGTGGTAACCATGCGGAGGCGTTCGCCAAAGGAGGAGACAGTGATGAGCAAGTTGGAGGTGTCCTTTTTCCCGTCTCCGTGATTATGATAGCCTTGAATCCCCCGTCAGCACAGCGCTGAAAGTCACGGATAATTCGTGACTATCTTCACAAATCTACCGATGGTAGGGAGATTGTCGCTGGGGCAGGAAAAAAGGATATTCATCTTCTGGGTTGTGAGTTGCTGCGAGGGGCTTGCCCGGGGAGTTGGCGTTGATCATTTTGCCAACTGTTGAAGAAACTATCCAGTTCGGTGCTGAAGGCGATCCAATCCGGCACCAGCAGGCAGAGTTTTGCGGTTTGATCCGGGAAGAAGAGGGGGGAGAGGAAGAGACGCACCGTTTTGCGTGAGATGGGCAGGCGTGCCATTTCGATCAGGATCACATTGCGTTTGGCCAGTGGGCGGATCATCTCGCGCAGGGAGCGGGGTATCTTATTGGGCGGGAAAACCAACTGCATCTCGGATGTGTAATTGCGCTGGATGCGGCGGTAGGCGATGTTCAGCCGCAGGAACGGGGTTACAATTCTGAAATGATCCGGGTAAGCCTGCACATAGGAGCGCTTGCGAATGGCAAGCAGGAAAATGGAAAACAGGGTAGCGATCACCCCTGCAGCAGCAATCAACCATAGACGCCAATCCTCCACCCACAGGAACCCCATATTTGGGAAGCGGACCGGCAAATAACCCAATCCCCCTGCAATGAGCAACAGGAAGATGCCAATGGCCAGGATCTTCTTCCACCAGCGGTCGATCATCAACGGATAGATGACCAGCAAGTGCCGCCGTCCGGAGCGGGACATGGATCAATCCTCCTCGGGCGGGATCACCAATTGCGCATCCGGCAGGGATTCGCCATCGGGGAGCTGCCCGCCCAGGTTGGCAATGGCGCGCGTCAGGTGTTCGCTGCGCAGGCTGAAGGTCACATCCCCGCGCGTCCGCTCCAGGATGCTGCGGACGATATCCGTCTGGCGGCGCAGGCCGTTGGTGATGGCGTCCGGGTAATCCATGGTTACCAGCGAGGCATAGATGTCATCCATGTGACCGAGCAGCCTTTCGACTTCCTCGGAATATCCTTGGCGCATGATATCCAGGATGCGCCGCCGGAGCTCACCGACCGACTCAGCCAGGCCATTCAGGTAGGTGGGAGATGGCACATCCAGTTCTTTAGGCGTGGGCAGGGGTTGATTGCGGATCAGGGCACAGGTAATGTTGGCTTCAGCGTATTCCTTGAGCGCGTCCTGGGTGTAACCGGTGTGATACAGGTCGGGGTAGTCTGCCAGGTCGGTGCGCAATTGAGCAGCAAGTTGGTGGGCATCATCGAGGCGTTCTTGCATCACATCCGTCTCGCCGCGGTGGACGGCGCGGATGGACAGTGCGCAGGCACGCGTCAGGGCGCGCGATTGGGCCAGGGCCTGGTCGCGCGCCGCAGTTCGCAACTCGAATCTCTGCTGGATCTCTTCGATAATCCGTTCGAGTCTGTGCATGCTATTCCTTTTCAGGCGGATTATCCGATGGACCCTGATGGGGACGGAATAGATGCTCTGCCAGGTTGGTATTGCCGGGT
>JBFYSM010000134.1:0-5390 GCA_041301605.1 Chloroflexota bacterium
GGTCGATTGCATTTTTATCGATCCAGAGAGCGATTTTCGATCGTGCGGCGTCTCGAAATTCTTCGGTGGAGTGGACCACGAGAACTTCCGGGTGAGCCTGGAGATCATTGCTGGACAACACCCCCTGATCGCGCACCAAATACACCGCCCGGAACTCTCCCTGCGATGGCACGTCTCCAGTCAAAGCCGGGCCGCACGCTGCGGTAAACAGGACAGCAAGAACCAGGATAAACCCCTTTGTAATCAGCGCGCTACACCTTGAGCTCGTTCGCATACCCAAGCCAACCTGAATGAACTCGTTGATTTCCACTATCATATTACAACGAATTCAGCCGATTCGCAACAATAAACTGTTTTAACTTTTACGCTTATTGTGATTGGGTTGCCGGTGGGCAAGGGAAGTTAAACAACGATATTTCGGAGGGGGTGTGTACTAATATTTCGCGGGAGTATTGGGCTGATAGAGCGCCTTGCCAAATTTGAACTTGCGCCAGGGGTTAGTTTTCGGCTTTTGACAATCAGCTTCTTGTTCAAGGCGAGCAAGTGCAGATTGAATAAGCCGCTCGTCAATCATTGGTATTGGCGGAGATACGAGTACAGGAGTAGGAACGATCCGCGATTGGTGCAATTTGCGTTGGCGCAACCTGGCTTGTTGACGTAAACCTGTTTCGATCTTTGGCCACTCTTCTTTCCACCGGTCAGAGCAAATGATATTGCGAATAGCGAGCATGGGGTTGACATGGTGATCAGCCCAATGCATGCCTGAGCCTTTCAAACGGGCTTCCACAACCAGTTTGTTCCCACTTTCCACGATCCCGCTCCCAATTGGCCAGCCTTGAGCCTGAAAGCGTGGATATTGCATTTGTTCTTTTCGTTTTTCTAGGTAGGCAAAATTGCTGGCGATGGGTTCCACCGCAGGATTTTCTTGCACGAGCTGACGAAATTCGAGCAGAAGTTCATCGGCACCATCCTGTTTCAGGCGGTGTAGATGATCACCCAGCCAGGCTTGGCTTTCTGGGGTGTGCTCCCCGAACAAAGCTTCTCCAATCCTGTTCACATGCTCGGCTGCATGGGGAAAATCCAGGATACGCGTGGCGTGCGGACAATGATAATCGGTGAAGCCCTGTTCCCATTCTGCCCCATCCATAATCGCAGCGACTTCTTTGGCATGTTCTACTCCTCGGCGATGCATTTCTACCAACGCCAGCCGTTGAAATACTTCTGCGCTCACTTTTCGAGAAAAATAGCTCAGCTTTCGAGCATGCGCTATGCTTTCTCCGTTCTTCTCGACGACCGAGTGTACTTCTCCAATCACCAGGGTTCTCACTTCTGCCCACACGCCATGCAATAATGGCACCATTGCTCCATCTGCACTGATCTGGATTTTGTCGGCTTCCTTTTCCGCTACAGGTGCTTCTTTCTCCAACCGCTCGACTTCCTGTTCCTGCATCTGCTCGTAGATTTTCCCCGCCTCTTCTGTGTACCTTTGGCTCATCCCCTGGCTTACCTCAATCCCCATGAAATCCCCAAATAATACCACCGCTTTCTCAAATGGCACCCAACCTGATAACCTTACCAAGCATTCATGCCCATGGGGAGTCAATGACCCAGGCAATAACTCTAACTCCTCATCGAGGGGGAAAAATCCCTTGCCCGCACCGTGGACAAACACCATATTCTCGCTCCAGCTCAACTTCCTGCCCTCCCCGCGTTTGCAGCTTGCGCTTTTTCTTCCCTTTCTTTACCAATTTCGCCCCACAATTCGGGCACACCGCATCTCTGCTGCCCTGTTCCCATTCCGCCTGTGCACTACTGATCGCCGCATCCGATATCATCCGCACGCGTAACACGGATAGACGCTTATCGACTTCTTCCTCAATCTCCCGAAACGTCGCTTTGGGGTGCTGTTGTCGCCATTCCGCCATCCCGCTGATGACTTCTTCGCTCATTACGCTCCAGCGCTTTCGCATCTCGTCGCCGTTCATGCCTGCCTCCTTGTTCCTATTCCCCTATATTACACCTCCTCCGAAATTTTGTGACACACCCGATTATATACTCTTTCGATGGCAAATGGATCATACCGAGTATCTCAGTTGCCCAGGCACATTTCAATCCAGAACGACCTCTCGCTGCGAGCGGTTTGTGCGAAACAGCCACGCTCATGTCATTCCGAGCGCAGCGAGGAATCCCTATGGTACAGATCATAAGATCATCATTGCAGGGATTCCTCGTCGCGAAGAGCGCTCCTCGGAATGAAATTCATTTACGATGCTGTTTCTCACGGTTCGGTCATTTTTCCGGCCGGTTTTGAAAACCCATTCACCAACCGGATGTAAATATCTGGTGGAAAGCCCAACAAGGATAGAATCTTCTGCTGAACCTCCGAGAGCGGCGTGACATGATACAAGACCTGCTCCCCAATCGATACCACCGACAAGTGAATGCCCTTGAAAATCTGGAGCACGGCTTCAGCCGTAGGGCGTTCGGTCGTACGTTTGGGATTGCCAGCGTACAATCCGGCCAATTTCTCGTTCGTTTCCGCCAGTTGCTGCCGCACACGGTATTCGATCAACGTCAACATCCGCAGTCCAATCGAAAGCAGACGGATCAAGCCCGTCGCTCGCTCGTCGCTCTGCAAATACATTGGGGTCAACGACAGGGGCTTACCCTTCAACCGGCCAAACCCACGTTCGATCACATACTCTTCTCGGTAAGCCAGCACGGCTTGCTCCAAGGGCAGGCGCTCGGCAAGCTCGTTGGTGGCATATACCCGCCATCCCAACAAAGCCACGGCCTGTTGCACCGCCTGTTCATCCACTTCCACCTGCAAACTCGCCATTTGCTCGGTTTCGGTACGGACTGCACGCCCTTTGTACGACCGGACGGTGCGTTCTTCGCTCTGCTCGCTGATCTTCAGCTGCAACATACTGGCTACCCGGTATTGTGCCAGCACCTTTTCAGCAGCCACTCGCATTGCAGCGCCATCTTCGATCCGCCTCCTGCCCTGTTTGCGCTCATTCAACTGCCGCAGTTCGGCATGCGCTTTGGCCAGGCGCGCCCGCAACCCTTCTTCTGCTGTCCGGGCTGTCTGGAACGAGCGGACGATCAGGTGTCTCTCCTTCCAGGTGATGGTTTTGCCGTTCACTGCGGCGCTGATCTCGACGCTCTGCTCGTAGCCTTCAGCGATATGCTCCACTTCGCCTGCCAGATTTTTCCGGTAGACGGGGTTCGTCGCCTGTTCTCCACTCCAGATCGGCTGCAAATAAGTTTTCAGTCTCTCCTGCGGCATTTGTTTTTCAGCCAAGGGGCACAAGTAGTAATCCTGACTGGAGGCGATGAAGGCGCGTGTACCCGACGCCGCCATCTTGCAGTCGCCCACATACAACAGCCCATGTTCATCCAAGCTGGCGCTCACCTGCTGAATGGCTGGAATGTACAATGGATCATCGGCGCGCTCCCCCGATACAACCTGGGTTGCGACCGGCATGCCGAATGGATCCAACGCCGAAATCATCACCTTCAATTGGGGCAGGTCAGGCCGGTGGTCTTTGCTGTGCCCATACTGAAACAACCCGTCCGATGTGACCGTCCAATACCCACTGGCAGTAGTGCTGTCCACGCGCACTCGCTGCGGCTTCAGGTTATACACCCGAAACGTGCGCCGGTTGAGGTCGGTTTCAAATGCCTGCCACTTTTCGGTATCAGCCAGTGTATCCAGCACGATCCCCAGTCGGTCATCGCTCCATTCCTGGGCGCGGACCGGTTGACCAGTGCTGATTTCAACCGTACGCAGCCGGTTTTCCGCCCACTGCGCCACTTGATTCAAGCGGTGATCGCCTTCCGACAAGATGTGCGTCAGCCAAACCATAGTTGTCCAGCCAAAACTTGTCCCTTGCCAGTTGCCATGCGACACAAAATGCTGATCCAAAAGTTTAGGAACTTCAATTTTCTCCCCTTGCGCCAGCAATACAGGAATATCGTCCACTCGTTCTGTTGTTACATTGAGATTTTCTGCCATGCAGATAGCTTACTGCATTTTTCAAATCTCGTCAAAATTTGACCGAACCATGAGTTGATACTTACAATGTTGACCCTTGGAGTGATCTCGGATACGCATATACCTGATCGGGCGCGCAGCCTGGAGCAGCTCGCCCTGGATGTATTCCAGTTAGCCGGGGTCAGGGCTATCCTGCATGCCGGAGACGTCTCTGCGCCGCGTGTGATTGCCCAGCTCGAAGAAATTGCCCCAGTGCATGCCGTGCGTGGCAACCGGGATTGGGTGGCGCTAGCTCACCTGCCTTATCATAGCCTGCTGACCTTCGATGGTATCAAAGTTGGCCTGACTCACGGGCATGGGCGCTGGTGGAATTACGTCGTGGACCGGGTGGATTACCTGGTCAATGGCTATCGCCTGGAGATGTTCCAGCCGCGCCTGATGGAAACCTTTCCGGACGCTCAGGTGATTGTATTCGGGCACACCCATCGCCCGCTGGTGCATTGGGCTGGTAAGGTGTTGTTGTTTAATCCGGGTTCACCCCATTTTCCGGACATCCAAACCATCGCCCCCAGCGTGGGCTTATTGCGCCTGGACGCTGGGGGCGAAATCAATGCGGATATAGTTTTTCTGGATTAGGCTCAACCTGGCGGGCCGCCTCCTAACCGGGTACGGGAGTTCTCTGGTGCTTGACGGGCACATCTGCGTACACCGGAACATTCCAGTGGGCATACTTGGGCCGCTGCCCGCGCGCCACCTGATCGAACATCTGGCGTACCTGGGTGGTGATCGGACCCATCACCCCGTCCCCAATTGGGCGGTAATCCACCTGGGTTACGGCGGTAATCTGGGCTGCGGTCCCGGTCATGAAGAATTCATCGCACAAGTACACCTCTGTGCGGTCTATCTGGCGCTCAATGACTGGGATGTCCAGCTCACTTTGGATTAGCTCCATCACCGTGCGCCGGGTGATGCCTTCCAGAATATTGTCGGTGATAGGGGGTGTGACCACAGCGCCGTTGCGCACCATGAAGATATTCATGGCGCTGCCTTCCGAGAGGTGACCATCCTGGTTGAGCACCAGCGCTTCATCGAAGCCGGCGCGCACAGCGTCGGTTTTGATCAGCGCTGAGTTAGCATACGCGCCGCTGATCTTGCCTCGCGCCGGGATCGCATTATCATCCACTCTTCGCCAGGATGAGATGGTCACATGGGCGTTGGTGTCCTTGGTGACGTAACGGTCGAAGGGAAAGGCGACGATCGAAATCTCGTCTTGAAGGTCGTGCAGTTTTACACCAATAATCTCGTCGGCTTTATAAGCCAGTGGGCGGATGTAGACGTCGCGCTGGTAACCATCTGCTCGCAGCAAATCGACGACAATTTTAGTCAGGCTTTC